>CAYYGS010000082.1:0-9484 GCA_964471335.1 uncultured Jutongia sp. | reverse complement strand
GGACAATGAATGTTTGGTGTGATTTTTTTGTGTGGAAGAGGTGCATGGAATGAGTGATTTAATCGAATTGAAATTGGTAACAGAAGATGAAGCAGAGTGCCTGCATGGACTACAGGTAGAATCGTTTATGCCATTATATGAAAAATATCAAGATGATGACACAAGTCCTGCGAAAGAAAGCTTGGAAACAGTAACAAAGAAGATTGTGGAGGTGAATTCTGATTTTTATTTTATTGTGTTTAATGGAGAGAAAGTTGGGGGTGTGAGAGTCAGATGGCATCAAGGTAAAAAGGTGTACGAAAATATTAATTGGATATCTCCTATTTTCATAATTCCTAAATTTCAAAATAAAGGCATTGCGAGCAAGGTGATAGAACAACTATCCGGTATTTATCCGAATACAATAGAGTGGCGATTAGATACTATTAAGCAGGAAAAGGGCAATTGTCATTTATACGAAAAATGCGGGTTTGTTAGGGTTGGTGAGGACACAATAGTAAATGAAAAGATGACATTGGTTGATTATGTAAAAAACTGTATTGGAGTACGAAGATTCGAAAAAGAGGATGCAGACGAGGTTAGCAAGCTTATTGTAAGGAATTTCTTGGAGGTAAACAGTAAGGATTACGGAATAACAGCTATGAGGGAACTTGCGAAGGCTTATGATTCGGGGAAGGTTCTGAATATCGCCAGTTATGCACATATGTATGTCTTTGAATGGAATGGCAAAATCCTTGGCACGGGCTCAATTTCAAGTTTCTGGGGAAGTGAGACAGAAAGCATTTTGTTGACCATTTTCGTTTTGCCGGAATTTCATGGAAAAGGTATCGGAAGAAAAATCATTAATACACTGGAACAGGATGAGTTTTATGTAAGAGCAACTCGTATTGAGATACCTGCATCTATTACATCAACAGAATTTTACAGGAAATTTGGATATGATTATAAGAATGGTATTAAGGAGTTGGATGAGGAACATCATTACCGGCTGGAAAAATTTAGGGAGGTGTCAATTTAGACAATTACATAGTTATAGTTAGGAATATTGATTTAATTCCCATTGGGCTGCTTTTAGTAGCCCATTTTTTGAGTTATGTTTTATTTAACAATGATTTAAACATGGTGCCAGTACCATGTAAGTTAAAATAGATAGGCGAGATGGTAATGTGGCAGTTAGCAGTAATAAGCGCATTGCCATATTTTTATGGAAAAATGAGTGGTTATGTGGTAATATATGAGGACAAAGATAAAAACACAATGTGAAGGAACTGAATTGTAGTGGGGGATAGTAAGGAGGATAGGGATGGGATTTCGTTATAGAAAAAGCATAAATTTGGGTGGAGGATTCCGAGTTAATTTCAGCAAGTCTGGTGTTGGATATAGTTGGGGGACAAAGGGGTATAGAGTTACCAAGAAAGCTGGTGGAGGAACAAGGCGAACATATTCTATTCCCGGAACAGGACTATCTTGGGTTGACGAAAGCGGAAGTGGGAAACGACGTAGTGGTAAAGGAACAAGAAGTAATTATGCCGCTCAGCCGCCAGACGCAACAAATCCAAATTATCTGTATCAGGCTGCCGATGCGAATGTATCTGAGTTAGTTACAGATAACTCACAGGCTTTTATAGATGCAATTAAGAAATTTGTACGAATCCGAGGCTTGTTAAAATGGGGAAGTATCATCTCATTTCTGATTATGTTGAATACTCTGGGATTCGGAGTGCTTTTTTTGGCATGTTTGATAGGTCTTATCTATTTCGATACTGCAAAGAAAATAACTGTCGAATATGAATTTGATGATTATGGAACTCACCGTATTGAGATGCTCAATCAGGCTATGACAATGTTACGCAACAACAAGAAGGTATGGCAGATAAATGCCATTCAGATGAATGCATCAAGAAAGGTTAATGCCGGAGCGCCACAGAGCGTAAGAAGGAAGCCGGTTAAATTTCAAAAGAAAAAGCCTTACTTCCTGAAGACTGATGCAACCTGCTATTTCATTAAACTTCGGAATGATCAGATTTTTGTTTTGCCGGATCGTTTGATTGTTAAAGGGAAAAAAGGCTGGGGAGTCGTTGAGTATTCCGAATTAAATGTGAGTGTCGGGAGTATGTATTTTATCGAACATGGTAGTCTGCCCAGAGACGCAAAGATTGTCGGACATACATGGCAGTATGTAAATAGAAATGGATCTCCCGACAAGAGGTATAAAAATAATAGGAGATTGGCGAAGTGCGAATATGGGGAACTGAATTTTCAGTCTGCAACGGGGTTGAATATCATCCTTTATATCTCGAATATAGAAAATGCAAAATCATTCCAGTTGATTTTGAGTCAGATGATAGCAGAAGCGGAGAAGATGCGCCTTGTGGCAGAACAGGAAATGATCCGGATGCAGCAGGCACCCGTGTCTGAACCTGTATATCAAGACACGACGGAACATCAAGAGATACCGAAAATCAGGAATTATCAGGAAATTGCTAACACTGAGGAGGGACAAAAAAACAGGAATATATTGTTTGCGTCAAAAACAATTGATGATTTTGTGCTGATGGATGCGAGCGATAGTGAGCGGAAGCTTCTTGAGACGTTTTGGAATGGGTTGATATCTAACGGTATTCAGACATCGTGCAAGGCGATTAGACAAAGCGATGGAAGCATAAATATTAAATACAAAAGCAAAGATATTGGAAGTTTCTGCTTGAGAAGTGGTAGTTCATGGTTATCTTATCCGCTTGGAAATAGCGGAAAAAATAAACAGGTCGATGGAAATATAGATGAACTTGAGCAACATGTAAATAAGTGGATACGTTACATTATGAATTATTTATGATGATTACAGCCAATGAGATAGGAGAAGTAAAATGGCAAAGGACATATTAAAATTTTTATTTCCGGAATACCAGATAAAGGCGTGTGTTGATGAGCGTGGCTTCATTGCCAAACGGCAATCTGAAGGAAATTTTGCACAACAGACATCTCAGGTATACACGCAGGGAGCAGCCCAGCAACAGGCAGTTCCGGCATCCTCGCAACCAATACAGAGAGTGACATCAGCACCAGTAGCTTCGCAGACTGCCGGAACCAGCCAAAAGACATATTATACACCGATAAATGAAGATGCCAAATCTGTATTAAAAGCAGACGATGCTTTTGAGGGACTTGCAGATGCCCTTAAGAAGTATTGGGTAGGATCTGAAAAAGATCGAGATGCTATATGCAAGGCATATCAAAGACCATATGTCCGCGGATTTGATAATAAGAAGCCGAAGAATGCAATTTTGCTTATTGGTTCCGAGAGCAGGGGACGGGTGTATGCTATTCAATGTATCAGTAAGTTGTTAATACAGAAAAAAGTGTTTCGATATGCCGAAGTAGCTATGATGGATTTTGAGGATTATGCTTCGGATTCATCAAACGTTCTTTTCATTAGCGATTTATACAAGGTTCTCAATACAAATACGGAAACGGCGGTTTTTGAGAATATTGACAAAGCATCATTAACTCAGATGGATATAATTTACCAGCTCCTGACAGAAGGGACATATAAACTATCAAAACGATATATGGTCAACAGAGGATGCCTTATTGAGGCAACTGGTATTTTGAATACGCAGTTGATTTCCGAAATAGCATCTAACGGAAAATTTTTCGTTTTTACAACTTCAATGCCACAGGCCGAAGCTATTTCTTTCTTGGGAAATAAGATTGTTAAAGAACTTGGTGATATCATCACGCTTGATCCGATTGCGGATAATCAGGTCAGAGACCTGGCATATACATTATGTGTAAATCTGGTACAGAAGTGCAGAGATAACCTTCATATTAATGTAGAATTCGATGAGCAGCTCCTCGATGAAATCGGCAAGCATTATCGATCGGATCAAGGCGTTAAGGGGCTTGAAGAGTATATTGATGATAATCTGTACGAAGCGCTTTCTGAAATGAAGCTGCAGGAACTTCTGTGGGATGATGAGAGCGTAAAGCTAACATATGAAGATGGGTATTGTGTTGAACTGAAAGGTGGAGAAAAGATTCAAACTACACAATTCCTAAAGAACTATAGTGCAGCCGAGCTGGAAGAAGCACGAAAGGAATTGGATCAGGTTATAGGACTGGGAAAGGTTAAAGAGTATGTCCTTAATCTCGAAACAAACTTGAAAGTCCAACAGATGCGCGAAGGAAAAGGATTGAAGAAATCAGATATTTCCATGCATATGATTTTTGTTGGAAATCCGGGAACCGGAAAAACGACCATAGCACGTATTGTTGCTAAATACCTTAAGGCAATAGGCGTATTATCTTCGGGACATTTGTGCGAAGTGACAAGGGCAGATTTAGTGGCACAATATGTTGGACACACGGCAATTAAAACAACTGATGTAATAAAAAGTGCTTTAGGCGGCGTACTCTTTATTGATGAGGCATATTCCCTTAGCAGAAACAAGAATGATAGCTTTGGTTTAGAAGCTATAGATGCTCTTGTAAAGGGGATGGAGGATCACAGGGATGATCTGGTTGTAATCCTTGCCGGGTATGAAGATGAAATGCAGGAATTTCTGAAAACAAACTCCGGTTTGAAGTCAAGATTTCCGAATGTGGTGCATTTCGAAGATTACTCGATTGATGAAATGTATGAAATTGCCAAGGTAACTGCAAAATCCAAGGGATATCGATTGTCTGATGCATGTGAGGAAGGCATGCTCCATGTATTTGAGAAGCATCAGATAAAAGGCAAGAACGATGAAGGTAACGGTCGATTCGTAAGAAACCTCATAGAATCAGCTGTACTAAAACAATCACAGCGGATTGTCCAAAATCCGGAGGATGATATGGAGCTTCTTATCCCATCAGATTTTGGATTTGATAAGATTGTGGAATTCGATTTGGAGAAAAGCCTGTCTAAAGTGATAGGAATGGAAGAAGTTAAGAAATTCATCCGCACTCAGTACACTATGCTTCAGGCAAATAAAAAGAGAAAAAAGGCAAATATTGATGTTGATACCACGCAGTCTCTCAATATGATATTTGCCGGCAATCCCGGAACGGGAAAAACTACTATGGCGAGGATTGTAGCAGATATGCTGCATTCCATGGATATACTTAAGTCCGGGCAGTTAATTGAAACGGACAAAGGCGGATTGGTGGCACAGTATGTAGGACAGACGGCACAAAAGACGGAGGAAGTGTTCAAATCTGCTCTTGGTGGGGTTCTGTTTATTGACGAAGCGTATGCTATTACAAATGATGGTAATGATTTTGGGCAGGAGTGTATTGACACTCTCGTAAAGCTGATAGAGGATTATAGGGGCGAGATAGTAGTCATCCTTGCGGGATACAGCAAGGAGATGAAGGATTTTATGAAAAGCAATTCTGGACTTGAGTCAAGGTTTCCTCTTTTTATAGAATTCCCCGATTACTCAGTGGATGAGTTATATCAGATCGGTTTGAGGATGATTGCCTCCCGAGGATTTTGTCTTGAAGATGAGGGGAAAAAAGTTTTCAGAAATGAGATTGCAGACCAGAAGCAATATGCATCAGAAAATGCCGGTAATGGCCGCATGGTACGCAATATGATAGAGGAAATTATTCGCAAGCAGTCCGTGCGAGTAGTTGAAGAGGATGTTAATCAGGATGAAACCAACCTGATTTTGCCACAGGACATCAAAGGCGAGGACAAACTAAAGAACTATGATCTTGAAAAGGAACTGGCAAAGATTATAGGGCTGGAAAAGGTTAAGGATTTTGTCCGTACACAATATAAGATGTGCCTTGCAACGGAGAAGAGGCGTAAGGCAGATTTGAATGTTGACACATCACAAGCTCTTAATATGATATTTGCCGGTAATCCCGGCACAGGAAAAACTACGATTGCTCGAGTAGTTGCAGATATGTTCAAATCAATGGGCATTCTGAAAAAAGGGCAGCTTGTGGAAACGGATAAGGCTGGCTTGATTGCAGAGTATGTAGGGCAAACTGCTAAGAAGACGGAGGATGTGTTTAAATCTGCTATCGGCGGCATCCTTTTCATTGATGAGGCATATGCGATAACAAATGATGGCAGCAGTTTTGGACAGGAGTGCATTGACACCCTTGTTAAACTGGTTGAAGATCATAAGGGCGAAATCATAGTGATTCTGGCTGGATATAGCAAGGAAATGAGTGATTTTCTGAAGGCAAACTCCGGACTTGAATCCAGATTTCCTTTGAGGATAGAATTTCCGGATTACTCCGCTGATGAAATGTTTAGAATTGGAAAACAAATGATTTCAGCTCGCGGTTTTATTATGGAAAATGATGCAGAGAAGATATTTGAAGAAGAAATTGTCAGATTAAAGAGACATGCAACAGCTTCTTCTGGAAATGGAAGAATGGTCAGAAATTTTATTGAGGATATTATCCGCAGACAGAGTTCCAGAATTGCAGAAGAAGATGTTTCGAGTGAGGATTTGACAACAATCCTATCTGCAGATGTGCGCCCGGAATTGAACGATACAGCAGGATTCGACTTGGAAAAGGAACTGTCTGCGGTGATTGGTCTCGATTCAGTAAAGAAGTATATTCGTAGCTTAAACGCACGGCTGAAAATCCAAGCGGAAAGGAAAAAAGCGGGATTAAAAACTGATAATACACAAACGATGCATATGATATTTGCCGGAAATCCTGGAACCGGCAAAACCATGATGGCACGAACAGTAGCAGATGTCCTTTACAATATGAATGTCATTCAGTCAAATAAATTGATTGAGACAGATAGGTCTGGGTTGGTGGCAGGATATGTAGGACAAACGGCAATTAAAACCAGACAGGTTGTAGAGACAGCATTGGGAGGTGTACTGTTTATTGATGAGGCCTATGCATTAGCACAGGGTGGAGAGAATGATTTTGGTCAGGAAGCGATAGACACTTTGGTAAAGATGATGGATGATAATCGTGATAGACTTGTAGTTATTTTGGCAGGTTACAGTGAAGATATGAAGAATTTCTTAAATAAGAATGCAGGGCTTCAATCACGGTTTGCTAACATTATTGAGTTTCCTGATTATTCAACTGATGAGTTGATGCAAATTGCCGAAGGCTTGTATGCAGATCAGGGTTATGTGTTAAGTGCAGACGGAAAGACAGCACTCAGAGGGAAAATAGAGGCTGCTCGACAAAATAAGCAATTTGGTAACGGCAGGTATGTGAGGAATGTTTTTGAAAGATCACTTAATAATCAGGCACTACGGTTGAGTGTGGAGAGCGATTATACCAAAGAATCACTAACTGTAATTACTGAAAATGATATCAAGGAGGCATAAACGTATGAAAAAATTATCTAGTTTATTTGCAATAATATGGTTCTTTGGTGTCTTACTGTGGACATTGTTCTTTGGGACCATCGCCGTCTTTATGATTTTCTTTAGCGATATTGTAGGGATGCTCAAATCAGGATATTCTACATCAACCATAGGATTTGCATTTTGTCTTTTAGCATCGCTGATTTTTGCGATTACCGGATGGGTTCCTGCATTCAGAAAATGTTATTATAAACTTCCTTGGTTGTATCCGTATAGTATGATTATGACGATGCATCTATTCATACTATCTGTTGCAGAGGCTATATTAGCAAACGGATTTTCAGTGATAAGTACGTCGAGGCATGTTGTCACAATAATTATCATGGTTATTCAGATAATCGTATGTAGGGCGGTCATGTGCATTTATTTAAATAAATATCCAATGGTTTTGCATAAATATGACAGGGTGGAGTGAGGAGGATGAACATGAATGAGATAAAACAGGAAACTATGAGAAATGATGAAAATACGGACTTTCAAGGAGTACAATCTAACCAATATCAATCTTTAGAGGAGGAGAGGCAATATATTCCGCAGAGTGCAGTGCAAGGGCAGGATGATAAAACATCACCTTTTACCAGGAGAATAAAACGGGGAGCTGGAGTATTGTTGATTGCCGGTATTGCGGCTCTGGTGGTCTTTGGAATGAGTGATCCCAGCAAAACTGTTGATACCAGTGCTGAAGCGGAAGAAGCAATCAAAACACATATGTCCACGACACTTGCAGCTGGCACGAAGCTAATGTCGGAAGACGATAACTATATTGGAGGAGATCTTACGATTACCCATGACTCAGCCGATGACGATACTACGATTTGGGTGTGGGACTATGCTGCAGAGGATGGCGACTATGTACAGATTATTATAAATGGAACGCCACTTGGAGACCCTTTCATGATAAAGAATAAGCCGGTTTCATTCAAAGTTCCTGCGGTAGGAGAGGTTCAAGTGCTTGGAACAAGAGACGGAGGCGGTGGAATAACATACGGGGTGTGTTATGAATTAAACCATACCACCTACTTTAATGGAGTGGATCAGGGCGGAAGCAATCTTTATACACTAATAAGGGAATAGGGAGTAATAGAAGCAGAATTAACAAATTTCTTGACATGGGCAAAATTGTATGTTATTTTGAATGAAAGCATTCAAAGAGGAGGTATTCGTCATGTTAATTTTTGCATGTGGAAGAATGTGGTAATAAAAGTATACAAGAAAGAAGTATAGTCTTTTTGTTGTGTACTTTTTGGGTGGCAAGATGCATTGCGCCCTTCATTCTCCCGCATCAAATGCATGATGATACCTTTATTTGTTTGAGGATGTCCTCATAAAATGAAAGGTGTTTTATTGCTGCGGGTTTTTCCCGCAGCTTTTTTTGTTCATTTTGTTCATGATAATAGAAAGGTAATGAAGAGCGTTTTCTATTGCATGAGTTTGTATGGTTGTAGTGTTATACTACAGATTTTATGGCAATGTATAACACTTTCAAAGAATTGTGAGGATATATATGAAAAAGAATATTAAATCAATTACCGGTAATTTCTTTTACCTGTTTCATGAGTTATATTTATTTAGGAGCAGCAGTATTTTGCTTCCTTTTTTGGGGAGTGCCTCCCAGATAGTTTTGTCTTTGATTGCCATTTGGATTCCCAAGATTATTTTAGACCTGACCCGGAGCAGAGCAGATTTAGGTGATTTGTTTTTGTGGATTTTGATAACTGGTGCGGCATTATTGATTGCATCTGCCACAAATGCAATTGTGCATAACAGCATTGACAGTTGTTCCCAGGTATTTCTTTTTACGAGGCTGAAAACAAAGTGGGAAGAGAAAATGATGGATCTTGATTATGAGTTGTTTACTTCGCATTTGGGGAAAATCAGTGCGGAAAAGGCAAGATATGCCATCGGTGATCCTAATTTTGGCGTTGTCACTTATATGCGGAGGGTAACGGATCTGCTGGAATGTCTGGGAGGTTTTTTGGCCCTGAGCACGATTATCTGTATTCTCCATCCATTGATCCTTATTTTGTTATTTATCCTGTTTGGCATAGAGTTGTGGTATGGAGCGCATTCAGAAACAAGGAAGCATCTTTTACAGGAGGAAAGGGCTCAGGCAAACCGGAAGCTGAATTATATTGCTTATA
>CAYYGS010000081.1:0-9626 GCA_964471335.1 uncultured Jutongia sp. | reverse complement strand
AAGTTGTCGGAATTTCCGACAGGTTCAAACAGAATTGAGGTGAAATTAGGATGGATAAAAAACAAATAACAATTATTCTTTCTCTATTAAAACGGAGTATAGATTTATTATATGAAAATGACAATTATTTAATAAAAAAACCTGTACATGAACAAGATATTTCTCATCGAATTGCTCATTATTTGGAAAATTTATTGAGAAATTATGATTGGTTTGTTAAAAATGGATATAGTATAGATGTTGAATATAATAAAAATCTTGATGAACCTAAAAGGATTTACAGTAATAGTAATTGTTCAAATTGCTATAAATCAGAATGTTATATAAAAAAATATCATTGTAATGATGATTATGGATCAATATGTAGACCTGATATTATCATACATAAAAGAGGGAATAATGAGCAAAATATTGTAGCTATTGAAATTAAAACAGATACAAAAGAATCAGAAAAAGATTCTGCAAAATTATCTGCTTTTACGTGTAATTGTTCAGAATATAAATATAAATTAGGGGTGTTTATAAATATAAACTCACAAGGCTCTGCTCAATATAAATATTTTAAAAACGGAAAGGAAATAACAGAAGATGACCTCTGATTGGAAAAAATATATTTTAAAATATTCATCAAGAATGGAGGATGACTTGGTATGAAGTTTGAAACTATTGGACTATCATCGATATGCAAAACAAATACTGCCTCTTATTCGCAAAATGATACCCACTTGTAATGTGTATTCCGGTGAATCTGCGGCCGTATTTTGAGTCGATGACAACGAGAAATTTTTTTGCGATGGTGAGTGCCTCCTTTCATCCGGAAAAGGAGGATTACACGCTGGAAGAGGTGACAGACATTGTGGTAAAGAGTCTGCGCCGTCAGATCCAGAAGGAGAATCTGGAAAAGCTCTTCTCCTATAATGTTTCTAATCAGAAAAACTGGGTACTGCGTGCTGTTCCGCTTTTTGTGAAGAAGATAGCAATGAAGTGGGTGTATTTTACAAGCGCAGATGCCACAACAACGACAATGACAAATATTGGGGCGATAGAGATTGAGGAACCGTATCAGCCGTATATCAGGAATTTTTCTGTGATTCTTTCCGCATCACGTGGACAAGATATGAAAGCGGCGATCTGTTCCTACCAGGATGAACTTGTATTTACGTTTAGTTCCGTTTTAAGAGATGTGTCGGTTCAGAAAAGATTTTTTCGAATGCTGGTTCAGGACGGAATTGATGTATCGATCGAAAGCAATGGTGTATATGGGGAGGAATGATGCTCCACCGTCTGATAGTTTATGTGTCCGGCGGGGCGGACAGGAATGGAGATAGAGATGAAGAGGTGTAAGAGATGTGGCGTGAATATTTTGGATGAGAGTGAAATCTGTCCCTTGTGCCGGTCTGTGCTGCAGCAGGGAGAGAACAGCCAGGATGGACAGGAAGATTCCTATCCGGATATTGCATATCATACGAGAAAGCTGCGCCGGATCTGTAATATCGGCAGTTATTGCCTGATTATGCTGGAATTGATCCTGATTTTAATAAATTATTATCTGACACCGAAGATCCGTTGGTCAATGATCAGCGGCGGTGGGATTTTATATGTGATTTTCACGATACGAACGCTGTTAAATAGCCATGCCGGCCATATCCGGAGGATCTACTGGCAGATCATAGGCCTGATCGCGCTGATGCTGTGTATTGATTATTCTCTGGGATTTCAGGGATGGTCCTTAGAGTATGGCCTTCCCTGTAGTATTTTTGCGCTGAATTTCATTATTATGCTCTGCATGGTTATCAATTCGGCGCATTGGCAATATTATCTTGTAATGCAGATTTTTGCCGTGCTTTTAGCGGGCGTTGACATGGTTTTATATTTGATGGGGACAGTTCATAATACGGTACTTGTCTGGATCGCACTGGGAATATCATTTATCTTCTGGACGGGGACAGTGATGGTTGGGGGCCGGAAGGCAGAAAATGAATTAAAGAGAAAGTTTCATATCTAATGTTAAATGGCTGTTGCACTGGGATAAGCCGCACAGTTTATGTGTAATATGGCAAAGGCGTTTGTTCGCCTTGCAGAAATGAGGATTAGGATGGAGGAGAATATCAGCCGGAGGGCAAAAATTACGAGGGAATTGATACAGTTTTTTACGTCGCAGCATATGATAGGGCCCAAAATTAAAGATGGTACCATGCGCAAGAATCTTGTACAGCCGACATGGCGGTGTCCCAAGGGATATATCAATATGCCGATCTCCATGAAATATTTTGACATGGAGCTTCTGACGCCGCCGCAGGAGGATTGCGGAGAAGTCATCTTGCAGCTCCATGGGGGCGGTTATATCGGTAAAATGCGAAATGCATATCGAAATTTTGCCGTCCTTTACAGGCAGATGCCGGGATATCGGAAAGTGCTCTCTATTGATTACCGCGTGGCACCGGAAAATCCATATCCGGCGGCTTTGAGTGATGCGCTGACGTCGTATCAGTGGCTGCTGCATTCGGGATATCTCGGCAAGAAAATCATTCTGGCAGGTGATTCTGCGGGAGGAGGTCTTGCGCTTGCACTTGCCATGTATCTGCGGGATCACAGAATGCCGATGCCGGGGAAGCTGGTACTGATGTCGCCGTGGACAGACCTGACCGCCTCCGGACCCTCCTATGAGGAAAATTATGAGAAGGATCCTCTCTTTGGAAATACAAGAGAAAGTATGATTTATAATGGGGAATATGTAGGGATAAATGATCCGAAAACACCTTATATTTCCCCTTTGTTTGGTGACTTTACAGGGCTTCCGCCAATGCTTTTTCAGGTGGGAAGCATCGAGATGCTTCTGAGCGATTCTGTGTCTGCGGCAAAGAAGGCTGAGGAGGCAGGATGCAGGGCAGAATTGACGGTATACGAAGGAATGTTTCATGTTTTTCAGATGAGTATGAAGAGACTGCCGGAATCAGAGGCGGCATGGAAGGAGGTTGAAGAGTTTATTACAGGGCAGTGAGGGACTGTTCTGAAATAAGTTTTCAGGAATATACATAATACAAACATATTACTCCGGCTATTAAATGATCTTAATAGTCGGAGTAATAATATAGGCAGGAAATGTATGAAAGAGACAGAGCGGAATGGGCAGAGCGAGATCAGCCTTGGTGAGATTGAGGGATATCATGTTTATATCCAGTTTCCGGAGGATGGGTCGACATGGAGGGAACGAAAAGCCCTATTCGAGCAGGCAGTCAGGAGTGTTTTATATCAAAATCTTGCGGCGTGTTTTGAGGAATCGGCAGGCGATTCTGTCGAGCAACAGTAGCCGGGAGGGGGAAGATCGGATGCTTCGCTGTGGAATGTATCTTAGGATTTCGCGGGAGGATGGAGGACGGGAGAGCGACAGTATACAGAATCAGCGTCGGCTGATCACTCAGTTTCTGGAACGGCAGCCGGAGATGGAACTGGCAGGGGAATGGGTGGATGACGGCTGGTCGGGCAGCCGTTTTGACCGTCCGGGTTTCCGGCAGATGATGCAGGCGGCCGCGCGAGGGGAGATAGGCTGCATTCTGGTAAAAGATCTGTCGAGGCTTGGCCGGGAATATATTCAGACAGGCTATTATCTGCGGGAAATATTGCCGGAGCTTGGGATTCGCCTGATTGCGATCGCGGATCACTATGACAGCAGTCATATGGAGTGGATGGAGCAGTCCCTTCTGGTGCCGGTACTCAATTTAATGAATGATGCGTATTGCCGGGATATCTCCGGCAAGGTGAGGTGGCAGCAGAAGGCAAAGCGTGAGGCAGGGGAATATATCGGTGCTTTTGCCGTATATGGATATCGAAAGAGTGAGGAGAATATCCATCGGCTCGTTGTAGATGAAGGGGTACGGGATGTGATTGTGGCCATTTATCTGCTTCGTCTCAGCGGCATGGCGGCGGAGAATATTGCCCGGTCATTAAATCGAATGAAAATCCCTCCTCCGGGGAAGTATAAGAGGATGCAGGGAAGCCGTTATATTTCTGGATTTGATACAGAGGGCAGGGCAGAGATATGGTCTGCCCTGTCTGTGCGTCGGATTCTTCAAAATGAAATGTACACAGGGGTTTTGATGCAGGGGAAGGACAGGAAGATCAGCTATAAGCTGCCATTACGGCAGAGCCTTCCCAAGCGGGAGTGGGTGCGAACAGAGAAAGGGGTTCCGGCAGTGATTCCTGCATGGATCTATCAGCGGGTGTGTTCTCTGGGAGAGATGCGTCTGCGCTGCAGGAAGGGTCGTGTGTTTTGTGGTCTTTGGGACGGCATTTGGAAGGATAAACCAGATGGTGAATTTCGATGGCTGTGGGAATGTCTGTTTTGTATACTGCTGTCGGAGGGGAAATGTCTGCATTACGGAATCGATTTGCCAGATGCGGCATCGTATGAAGAAGGGATGCGAAAATGCATAGAGGATGCGCCATATATCATGCGTCTGCTGGTCGTTATTATGTGTCGGAAAATAGAATATGAAAAAGAAAAAAGGATAATCAGAATGTATCTGTATTAGGCATGGCGTGTCGGGTATGCGAGTTTGTGCGGGCTAAAAAGGATGGGATATGAGAGGAAGAATGATGGCATGTTTGAAAGCGTGGGAATCTACGCCAGAGTATCGGTAAAACATGACAGGGATGACAGCATACAGAGTCAGCTTATGCTGGCGCGCGAGTGGATTCGCCGGCGTCAGGCAGAGGGTGAGGAGATGTGTGAATATCGGTGTTATGTGGATCGGGGCGTCAGTGGGACAACTTTTGACCGGAAGGGCTTTCGGGAGATGCTGCGGGATGCCGTGTGCGGCCGGATATCGTGTATCGTTTGTAAGGATGCTTCACGTCTGGGAAGGGATTATCTGCGCACCGGGGAATATATTGAGAAAATATTGCCTTCGATGGGGATGCGTCTTGTGCTGGTCAGCGAGGAATATGACAGCAGGGAGAAGATACCGGGCAGCCTGGAGGCAAATATGCGTAATCTGATGAATGAATGGTATGCGAGGGATATTGGCCGACGTGTGCGGGCAGTAAAGCAAATGAAACGGCAGCAGGGACATTATTTGGGGAGTTCAGCGCCTTATGGAATGCGGGTCGTGCGAAGGGATGGAATCCGCCGTTTGGAGCATGACAGGGAGACTACACGGATCGTAGAATGGATGCGGGAATGGCGGCGTCAGGGGACAGGAATCACTGAGATACAGAGAAGGCTGTGGGAAAGAGGGATACAGCCTCCGGAGGAATACCGGAAAAACAGAGAGGTATACGGTGAGAGGCGAAAGGTGCCGCAGTGGAACCGGGGGACAATTTACCGGATATTGGAGCAGATTGATTCCTGCCCGGAGAATGGAAATAACACTTGAAGTATCGGAACTGCTTTTGTATAATCATACTATTATATTTATTTGCTTTGATGTTTCATCAGAATATAAGCAGTGGAAAGCAGAATACATAAAATTTGTTTACGGAAAAGCGTACGCAGAAATGAGGGATAGTATGGAGAAGATCAGGATAAAATATTTCACGGATAAAATTGACAAGCTGGAGTATGTGGATGGGAAGTCGGATTGGATTGACCTGCGTGCATCGGAAGAGGTGGAATTAAAACAGGGAGATTTTAAGTTGATTCCTCTGGGTGTTGCGATGGAACTGCCGGAGGGCTATGAGGCGCATATCGTGCCCAGGAGCAGCACCTATAAAAACTTTGGCGTGATACAGGCGAACCACTGCGGCATCGTGGACGGCTCTTACTGCGGTGATAATGATATGTGGAGGATGCCTGTGATTGCCATGCGCGATACGGTGATCCATGTGAATGACCGGATCTGTCAGTTTCGCATCATGAAGAATCAGCCGCAGATTGTATTTGAGGAAGCAGAGCATTTGACAGGGGAAGACCGTGGCGGATTTGGGAGTACCGGGAAACAGTAGAAAAGAGACGGTGATCCCTGTTGGGATAAAACGAAGGGAGTGGTTTTGGTATGAAAGAGAAGAAATATATGAGACTGCTGTCCGAAAAGTTTCCGACCAGACAGGCTGTGAGCCGGGAGATTATTAATTTGAGTGCGATTTTAAATCTTCCGAAAGGGACAGAACATTTTATGAGTGATCTTCATGGAGAGTATGAAGCTTTTTACCATATTTTAAATAACTGTTCCGGTGTTGTACGGGAAAAGGTGGCACTTTTATTTGGCAATGTTTTGACAGATTATGAGCAGCAGGAGATTTGTACACTGATTTATTATCCGAGAGAGAAGCTTTCTCTTTTGAAGAAGAAGGATGTCGTCACCGATGAGTGGTATCGGATGATTTTGAATGAGTTGATTGAGATTGCGAAGCTGCTGTCTTCCAAGTATACGAGATCGAAAGTCAGAAGGGCGATGCCGGAGGAATTTTCTTATATTATCGATGAGCTTCTCCATGTACAGAAGGATGAGGATGATAATCAGGTGCTGTATCACAGCAAGATTCTTGATACCATTTTGGATATTGATATAGCAGATGAGTTTATCGTAGCCTTGTCCGCTCTGATCAAGCAGCTGGCGGTAGACCATTTGCATATTGTTGGCGATATTTTCGACAGAGGGCCTTCGGCAGACCGCATTTTGGATCTGCTGCAGAGGCATCACTCGCTTGATATCGAATGGGGAAACCATGATATTTTGTGGATGGGGGCGGCTGCCGGGAATATGGCCTGTATCGCAAACGTGGTGTATGGTAATCTGAAAAACCACAATACGGAAATACTGGAAAGCGGTTATGGGATCAGCCTGCGTTCGCTTGCGTTATTTGCCGCACAGACATATCAGAATCAGGATCCGATGGCGGCTGCATGGAAGGCGATGGCAGTCATTATGTTCAAGCTGGAAGGAGATCTGATCCGCCGTCATAAGGAGTATGGAATGGAGGACCGGATGCTGCTGCACCGGATTGATTTTGAGAAGGGCACTGTTACAATCAATGGACAAAGCTATGCGATGAATGATCTTGATTTTCCAACACTGGATCAGGAGGATCCCTATGCCCTGTCAGAGGGGGAAGCGGCAGTGATGGAGGAATTAAAGACGGCATTTCGCAACAGTGTCCGTCTGCAGTCCCATGTGGAATTCCTGTATGAGAAGGGCAGTATGTACTGCATCTATAATGGCAATCTTTTATATCATGGATGTATCCCGATGGATGAGACAGGTAATTTTGAAGGGGTGCAGATGGAGGGGGAGATTTATCAGGGGAAATCTTATCTGGATTATGCTGATAAAACGGCCAGAAGGGCATTTTTTGGCAAGCATGACAGTGATGCAAGGGATTTTATGTGGTATCTGTGGTCTGGGAGAAAATCGCCATTATGTGGCAGAAATATCAAGACGTTCGAGCGGACATTTGTGGATGATGAGAGTACCTGGAAGGAGGAGACAGATCCGTATTACCGCTTTTATAAAGAGGAAAAAATCTGCAATATGATATTGCGGGAATTTGGCCTTTACACGGATATGTACCATATTATTAATGGTCATACCCCTGTCAGGACCGTGGAAGGGGAGCAGCCGATTCGTGCAAATGGTAAGCTGCTTGTAATTGATGGAGGTTTCTGCAAAAATTATCATAAGACAACAGGAATCGCAGGATATACTTTGATTTATAATTCGCATGGACTGAGAATTAAGTCGCATCATCCTTTCGAGAGTGTGAATCATGCGTTGACAGAGAATAAAGATATTCAGTCGGAATCACAGCTGGTGGAGACAGAGAAGTCACGTATTCTGGTGCGGGATACCGATAATGGAAGGGAGATTATGGAGTATATTGAAGATTTGAAGCAGCTGCTTACGCAGTATCAGGAGTAGGGAAGCAGAGGAGATCCCGGGGGAGATCTGTTAACATAGGACATTCCCGTCCCGGCATATTCTTTAGGGAGAGTGCATGGGATGGTTTGATATGGATAATAATCAAAAACTGGACAATACCTTAAATCTGGCGCTGGATATGACGGAGGAGCAGAGGGCGAAGAGCCGGGAAATGCAGAGTGGATACGAGGCGCAGGAACAGATCTGGCGCGTGATTGTAAAATATACAGGGACGTTAGCGCAGATACAGGATGCGATAGAAGGGGTGCAGGGAATCGAGCTTTTTAACCAGTATGGCATCGTGCGTGTTCCCGAGAGCCGTGTGGATGATCTGGCCGCTTTGCCGCAGATCCAGTTTGTGGAGATGCCAAAGCAGGTGTATTTTTCACTGAATGAGGGGAGGAGTGCTTCCTGCATCAACTCCGTACAGGCATCATCGGGAGGCGGTATGGGACTGACAGGCCGGGGGGTGCTGGTCGGCTTGACAGATTCCGGAATTGACATCACGCATCCCACATTTCGCAGAGAAGATGGACGAACCAGAATCCTTTTTTTATGGGACCAGTCGGGAAATCCAAACGAGGAGGAGGGGCTTGTTCCGCCGGAACGGTATGGCCATGGTGTGGAGTGGAGCAGTGAGCAGATTGACCGCGTGTTGTCGGGGGAGTCATCGGGAGTGAGACTGCCCGAAGATACAAGCACAGGCCATGGGACGGCCGCGGCGGGAATTGCGGCGGGAAACGGGCGTGGCTCGACAGGAAACCGTTATCGTGGTATCGCGGTAGAAAGTCCAATTATTTTTGTGAAGCTTTATAATAGCGGAGAGGGATTTTCCAGGACGACTGAGGTGATGGAAGGGCTTGACTATATTATCCGTAAGGCGGTAGAGCTTCAAATGCCTGTAGCGGTCAATTTAAGTTTTGGCAATAATTACGGGGCGCATAACGGACAGGGATTATTTGAAAGTTATATTACAGATCTGGCGGGTGTCTGGCAGAGTGTATTTGCGATTGCTTCCGGCAATGAGGGGGATGCGAGACATCATACGAGTGTGCAGCTTGGCACAGAGACGGAGGTCGTTTCCTTTGCAATTGGGGAGAATGAGAAGAATCTCAGCCTGCAGATCTGGAAGAGCTATGTAGATGAGATTGCCGTTTTTGTCGAAACGCCGGAGGGCGTACGGACACAAATCGCCAGGCAGCGGGGACAGTCGGAGCAGTTGTCGTTTCGCGGTGTCGATTTGTTGATCTATTATGGAGAACCCTCTCCATATACGATGACCCAGGAAATTTATCTGGAGTGGCTTCCGTCAGCGGGAAAGCGGGTACTGCCAGACGGGATATGGAGCATATTGCTCGTACCGGAGCGGATTCGCGACGGTAAAGTGAATTTATGGCTGCCAACGATCGAGGCGGTAGGCCTGTCAACCGGATTTTTAAACCCGATGCCTGATACGACGCTTACGATTCCATCCACAGCACGCAAGATTATTACTGTGGGGGCGTACCGTACAGATAATGACAGTGTTGCTGTTTTTTCGGGCAGGGGGGAAACCACAGATGGCCGTAATATGCCGACGATCGTTGCACCGGGTGTGGGGGTTATGACGGCGGCACCCGGGGGTGGTTACAGCGCCCGGACGGGAACTTCGATGGCAGCGCCCTTTGTGGCGGGCAGTGCCGCACTGATGATGGAGTGGGGGATCGTACAGGGACATGATATTTTTTTATATGGTGAGAAGGTGAAGGCGTATCTGATCAGGGGAGCCAG
>CAYYGS010000080.1:0-9716 GCA_964471335.1 uncultured Jutongia sp. | reverse complement strand
TGTGCTGCTCGCAGCTCAAACTTGTCGTGTGAATAAACTTTGTTTATTCACACTTTACCTGTATTTGCTTTACATAATGTACAATTATATCAAACTTTGAAAAAAACACAATAGATACTGCACTGTTGTATTTTCCCATACATCATGCTGTTGGGATTGCTCTGCTTTCGGAAATGTGTTACATTGGTATTACTATATTTTACGTACAGAAAAATTTGCACTACGGGTAAAGCGGCAGACGGATCAAAACCAACGGCGGACGATACCGCCAGAAACGGAGAACTGTTATGAATATAGATAATACGAATCTTTTCGAGCAACAGATAAAGGAGCAGATCGATTTCGAAAAGCTTAACGAATTGTGCGAACACCTGAAAGAAGCCGTTTATGACATTTTTGATTCCTGCGGCCTCTATTTTCGCATCTTTGCACGTGTAAAGTCTGCGGATTCCATTGCCAGAAAACTGGAGCAGGGGCACTATGGCAGTGATGAAAATCCAAAAAAACTCCAGGATCTGATCGGCCTGCGCGTCGTTCTATATTACTACGATGATCTGCGCATTTGCCGCGATATTATGGAAGGCGCCTTTCAAATGTTGGACAGCTGGTCTAAAACCAATTATAATGTCGACGAATTCAAAGCAGCCAAAATCAACGGCGTCTTTAAATTCCCCTCTGAATATTTGAAGCTATATACAAAAGAGCTATGGACCCTGCCGATTGATACCACCTTTGAAATACAATTCCGAACCGTATTTTTCGAGGGATGGCACGAAATAGAACATGATATGCGGTACAAGAGCCTGCTTTCGGATGACAAGTTCTGGCAGGGGAGCGAGGAGCTGTCCCGCACACTGAACTGTATCCTTGCCAATCTGGAGCTTTGCGACTGTTCTCTCGTTCAGCTTTCCGAAAAATTGTCATATAACCATTACAAAAACAGCAATTGGGAACTGA
This sequence comes from uncultured Jutongia sp., assembly GCA_964471335.1. Classification (GTDB taxonomy): domain Bacteria; phylum Bacillota; class Clostridia; order Lachnospirales; family Lachnospiraceae; genus Jutongia. Next base: position 8,759 of record CAYYGS010000080.1, on the reverse strand, counting down.
TGCTGAAAAGCCATTTCCGCATTAAAATGGATGACACACAGCCTCTGGACGAGCGAATCATCCGACTCTTCGACAATAATAATAAGCTGGCCAAGCAGTTCTTTAAATGTTCCCGCAAAAGTCTGATCCGTGAATTGCTGAGACTGGATAATCACCATGTCACCTACAACCGGATCATCCAACTGCTCAATGAACGAAAAGTAAAGGATCCTCAGATCTCCGAGATCTGCAGCAGCCTGTCTGCTCTGCCGTCCAACGGACCTGCTCATTCTAAAAACACTTTTGCCCGTCTGGATACCAACACTCTGTTTCACCTGGATATTCCTCTTCTGCACAAGAGTTCCAGGATGATTGAATCAGAATTTAATAATGCATGCGGCATCATTTTTCGTTGGGCACGTTTTCGTCTCAACCCTGTATTTGAAGATATTCCCGCCGAGATCTGTTCTTATGAAAACTCTCTGCCGGGATATCACCTGAAAACGGAATTCCAACCAGATATATTTACATTTAACATGACTATGTCATATATTGATACGCGATCACCAGGCACACTCTGGCATATCGATACCAGCATCTGCAAAACTAAAAAGGAAGAACTGCTGTTTCATCACCGCACTACGCAGAACACCCCGCACGGCAGTGCCCGTCGGGACACCTACAGCAAACCCGGATTCCTATCCGATCTGTCAAACAAAGTAGGCCTGACAGATATCGTCCGTTTGGGCAGCCAGGCAAAGTTTATTGATTCACCGGAAACACTGCAGGCATTTTATGAACTTTTGCAGGACAGCCGGCGACGTCTTCCCGTCATATTGATCACACAATATTCTCTGCCAGCCCCCGATCCACGCCCTGATTATAAAGCCGGCTACGACATGAACAGTTTTCCCGTCAACGGCGTGCGCGTCGCCAAAGTGGTAGGTCTGTATGCTCATGTATACATGCTTGATCAGGCTCTAATACCGCTCTGGGCCAAAGAACGCCCGGAACCTGCAGAAACGCTGTATGGATGCATTACCATTTCGTGGCCGGCAGATGCCGACAGGCCTGAGGAACACTTTACCTCCCAGGCAATCTGTGATGCCACATTTGATTTTAATCGTTTTATATTCCATGATAAAAGGATAAACGAAAAGGCTTTCCGACATAAACTTGTGCAAATCATTAAGAATTATAATATCCACTCCTGAGAAAGAGCATAATAAGCCATAAATATTTCTTGGATTTTAATACAAAGTATTGTATGATAATTGCGAAAGATTTTGTGTTGAAATCATAGAAAGCGAGAATTATTTATGAACGCAAAGGCATTGCATACATTAGAATACGATAAAATTATAGAACGACTGTGTGAATTGGCGGCCTCCTCTATCGGAAAGGAACATTGTGCCGGACTGACGCCGCAGACAGACTGCGAATGGATCACCCGCACACAGCGGGAAACATCAGATGCACTGACACATATTCTGACTAAAGGGGAGCTCTCCTTTGGCAGCGTTGTTGATATCCGCGAAAGCCTGAAAAGACTTGACATCGGTTCCACCATTGGCAGTGGAGAACTTTTGTCTATCGCACGCCTTCTTTCCGCTGCATCCTCTGTCAAAAATTATTTTCGACAGGCTCTTGACGAGGACGATGAGACAGGGGATTCCCTCAACGAGCGTTACCAGTTGATCGAACCACTCTCCCCCCTCCAGCAGGAGATCCGCAGATGCATCCTGGATGAAAACGAGATCGCAGATGACGCCACACCCGGTCTGTCACACGTACGCCGTCAACTAAAACAATCAAACGAAAGAATTCACGAGCAACTTAATTCTATATTAAATGGTTCAAACAGAAGCATGCTGCAGGATGCTATCATTACCATGCGAAACGGCAGATACTGCCTGCCCGTCAAGGCCGAATACCGTTCCTCCTTTCAGGGAATGCTTCACGACCAATCAACGACCGGAGCGACACTTTTCATAGAACCCGCCTCTGTGGTTCGACTCAATAATGAAATCCGCGAGCTTGAAATAAAAGAGCAGGAAGAAATTGAAAAGCTGCTGGCAGAATTAAGTAATCTGGCCGCAGAGCAGTCCTTTTATTTAGAACAAAATCTTCGTGTCCTTGCAGAACTTGACTTCATTTTTGCACGCGCCATGCTCTCCAAGGAACTCATGGGCACCGAGCCCCGTTTTTCTTCTGATGGTTATATCGAGATTAAACAAGGTCGTCATCCTCTGATTCCGAGGGACAAAGTAGTTCCTATAGACCTACATCTGGGAAAAGACTTCTCACTGCTGGTGGTGACCGGCCCAAATACCGGCGGCAAGACCGTATCATTGAAAACAGCCGGGCTCTTTGCCCTGATGGGGCAATCCGGGCTTCATATTCCTGCACTTGACGGTTCATGCCTGAAAATATTCCAGGAGGTGTATGCCGATATCGGTGATGAACAAAGCATCGAGCAGAGCCTGAGCACCTTTTCTTCACATATGGTCAATACGGTATCTATCCTGGAAAAAGCAGACAAGGACAGCCTGGTACTCTTTGATGAGCTGGGAGCCGGCACTGACCCAACGGAGGGAGCCGCACTGGCTACGGCCATTCTGGCAAATCTCCACGAACGGCAGGCTCTTGTGATGGCGACGACGCATTACAGCGAATTGAAGCTTTACGCACTCCAGACACCCGGCGTCCAAAATGCCTGCTGCGAGTTTGATGTCGCGACACTGCGCCCCACCTATCGTCTTCTGATTGGTGTTCCCGGCAAGAGCAACGCCTTTGCAATTTCGGGAAAACTGGGCCTGTCTCCCGACATCATTCAGGATGCCAAGGAACGCGTCTCCTCTGATGCAAAAAATTTCGAAGATGTGCTGAGCGATCTGGAGAGTACACGGCACAAACTGGAAGAGGAACACAAATCTGTCTCCGAGAGCCGTCGGGAGATCTCGCGCCTGAAGAAGGAGCTGCGTGAAAAAACAGAGAAAGTCGAGCAATCAAAAGAAAAGATTTTGCAAAATGCCAATCAGGAAGCCAGCAGGATCCTCTCAGAGGCCAAAGATGTGGCTGACGAAACGATCCGCAAGTATACGAAATGGGCAAAAAGCGACAGCCACATTCAGGAAATGGAGCAGGAACGTGCCAAACTGCGCGGCAAGCTGAATGAACGTCAGTCTAAGCTAAAGACTGCGCCGACCCAGCGCACAAAGAAGAAATTAAAACCCTCCGATCTGCATATCGGCAGCGGTGTCCGTATCCTCACGCTTGGCTTTGATGGTACGGTCAGTACGCTTCCAAACGAGAAAGGAGATCTCTTTGTTCACGCTGGTCTGCTGAAGACACAGGTGAATATTAAGGATCTGGAGCTGCTGCCAGAGGAGAAACCACAAAAGGAACAAAGAAGCAAGAGCGGTGGCGGGCGAATTCGCATGGATAAATCCGCCTCCATCCGTCAGGAAATCAACCTGATCGGCATGACAGTCGATGAAGCGATGCCTGCTCTGAACAAATATCTGGACGACGCCTATCTGGCCCACCTGTCTCAGGTCACCGTCATCCACGGCCGTGGTACCGGGGCGCTCCGAAAGGCAGTGCATAATCAGCTGTCCCGTCTGAAATATGTAAAATCCTACCGGCTCGGCGAATTCGGCGAGGGTGATATGGGCGTTACAATTGTCACTTTCAAATAGAAATGAAATATGCTATACTGCTATTCGACGACATATCATGAGCACAGAAACGAGGACAGACATGGCAGAAAGACAAAAAATACTTATCGTAGACGATGATAACAATATCGCAGAATTAATTAACATGTATCTTTCGAGGGAACATTTCAGCACCGAAATCGCACACGATGGAGAGGAGGCCCTCGCCGCGGCCGGATCATATAATCCTGATTTAATGATATTGGATGTTATGCTTCCGGGAATGGATGGATACGAAGTACTGCGTGAACTCCGCAAAAGTTCAAACATGCCGGTGATCATGTTGTCTGCCAAAGGAGAAACCTTTGATAAGGTGCTGGGACTGGAGCTGGGTGCAGACGATTACATTATGAAACCTTTTGACACAAAGGAACTGATTGCACGCATCAAAGCGGTACTGCGCCGCTTCACCTCCGACCAGAACACAACTTCCACCAATACATTCCCCATTCCAAAGGAGTGTGTCACATATCCTGATTTAATCATCAACCTGACCGATTATTCTGTCTACTTTCGGAACAACCGCGTCGAGATGCCGCCCAAAGAGTTGGAATTATTCTATTTCCTGGCTTCCCACCCCAATCAGGTCTTCACCAGAGAACAACTGTTAGACCATATCTGGAGCTACGACTATATCGGAGACAGCAGAACAGTTGATGTACACATCAAACGCCTGCGTGAGAAATTTTCCAATCACTCACAGTGGAAGATCGCAACCGTCTGGGGGATCGGCTATAAATTTGAATACCACGAATAGTCAGACAATTCGTCTCTGCCATTTGGCAGTGCGGCCATTCTGAGAGGAGGACTATCATGCACTTGTCGATTCGCAGCAAATTCCTGCTTTCCTTTCTGTTTCTTTTCGTCAGTATGATAATCCTGCTGCATGTCTACGGAGAATATGCCGTGACCTGTTCGATTCTTCAGGACAGGGAAACCGCTCTCTACAAAGAGGCACATCATATCGCAAAGGAGTACTCTTTTAATGTCGATGCTCTTTCGAATCCGGACAGTCCGGATGTCTCCCGGCTGCGCAGCCGTTTTCGATCGCTGCATATCATGACAGGAACACGTTTCTGGTTCACCAGCCAATCCGGCACGATTCTCATCGATTCTGACAATTCTCAAAACAATCGGGAGAGAATTAATATTAATAATTATGACAGAGAACTACTGGAAAAAACGACCTTCCGTGGACATCTTCCTCATAATCTGCTGTCAGAAGAGATTTTTGCCGTCATTTATCCGCTTTCGGACGATCTGCACACCAATGCGTATCTAATACTGCTTTCCCCTATGGATGAAATATACGCTGAAACAAATCATTTCATTGATACCATCACATACTGCTTTCTGATTTTCTTCGGCCTCCTCCTGCTGGTATTTCTTCATCTATACCGCCATACACAGTATCCTCTGCAAAAGATGACAAAACTGGTACAACAATATTCTAACGAGCAGTTTGATGTGCCAAATCGGCTCTATTTCCCACGGGAGTATAGCCAATTAGCATCCGCAATAGATTATCTGGCACAAAAAATCAAAGATTCCCGGGAAACCCAAAGAAAATTTGTAGGAAATGTCTCACACGATTTCCGTTCACCACTGACATCAATCAAGGGCTATACTGAGGCCATGCTGGACGGAACAATTCCACCAGATCTGCAGGAAAAATACCTGAATATTATTTTATATGAGACAAACCGTCTCAGCAAGCTGACCGGAAATCTTCTGGAACTCAACCAACTGGAGAGCAACGGAATGCTTCTTGATCCCTCTTCCTTCGATATCAACCAAGTCATAAAAAACACCACCTCCGCCTTTGAGCAGAGGTGTACCGAAAGGAAAATAACGATTCAGCTGGTATTCTCCCGGAAAACACTGATAGTGACTGCTGACCGCGACAAAATCGAGCAGGTAATCCAAAACCTCGTAGATAATGCTATCAAATTCAGTCCCTCTGGCTCTTCGATACAGATCCAGACAATCACCCGGGGCGGAAAGGTTTTTATCTCCGTCAAGGACTATGGCATAGGCATCCCTAAGGAGAGTCTCCACAAAATCTGGGATCGCTTTTACAAGACAGATGCTTCCCGCGGCCGCGATAAAACAGGAACGGGCCTCGGATTATCCATCACAAAGGAAATCATCGAGGCCCATCACGAACACATTAATGTCGTCAGCACCGAGGGAGCCGGCACAGAATTCACCTTTTCCCTCAAAGCTGATATGACCTGACACAGATCATATCAGCCGCATAAAACTATTTATTTTTCTCTTGTCCCAAGAAGTCTTGCAATTTCGTATTCATAATCATCAATCGTCTTTTCCATAGCAAAGGCTTCCTCTACATCTACATCATAAAGCTTACCGTCCTTATATCCAATAAGGCGGTTCTTCTTGCCCTGATCAATGACATCTACAGCATATGCACCCATCATAGAAGCACAGACACGGTCGCGGGCAGTCGGGCTGCCGCCTCGCTGCAGATGGCCAAGGATCGTAGCTCTCGTCTCTATTCCCGTCTTCTCCTCAATCTCCTCCGCCAGTTCGTATGAATGACCTACACCCTCTGCATTCACAATAATCTGATGAGTCATCCCCATACTGCGGTTCTTCTTGATACGCTCGATCAGCTTCTCATGATTGCCGTCATATTTCTCCTGCAGAAGAACTTCCTCTGCGCCATTGGCAATACCACACCACAATGCAATATAGCCTGCAGAACGCCCCATAACTTCTACAACACTGCACCGCTCATGAGAATTAGATGTCTCACGGAGACGGTCAATTGCCTCCATCGCCGTATTTACCGCTGTATCAAACCCTATCGTATAATCTGTATATGCTATATCCAAATCAATCGTCCCCGGCAGGCCGACAATATTAACGCCGAACTTTGATAAATTCTTCGCTCCCGTGAAGGATCCATCACCACCGATTACCACTAAAGATTCAATCCCCATCTCCTTACAGATGGCAGCCGCTTTCTTCTTGCCCTCAATATCGCGGAACTCTGCACTTCTCGCTGTAAACAGAAATGTTCCTCCATGCTGAAGCTTCTCCGCAACACTCTCATAATCCAACAGATCCATCTCGCGGTTCAGGATGCCATTATAACCTCTTCGAACACCATACACCTCATATCCTCTTGCAATACCTGTCCGCACCACAGCACGAATCGCAGCATTCATTCCCGGTGCATCCCCTCCACTCGTTAATACTGCAATCTTTCCTTTGCTTGCGCTCATAACTTCCTCCATTCTGCCGTCGGAACTCTACTTTCCCACAACACTCTTTATGTAATCATTTCGCATCTAGCTATATAGAGAGCAGACGCAACTATCTTAGTATAACACAACACTTTTATTCTAGTATGAGAAGATCATATTTTCAACATCTTTTTCATATTTCTCCAAAATGACCAAATTTTTCTCTTTTTTTCCAGCGATTTTAACTATTATATTGAATTTCTTCCTATTTACAATTACTAAAATCACATATGTTAATCAGATGTTAACATATTGTTACATTTTAAGTACGATAGTATTATATTTTATAAATATCCGTTTTTTTTCAGAAAAAGGCTGATTTTTTCAGAAAAATATGCTATAATGAATTCGTGTATTTTCAATAGACAAATTGACCAACATTACTGACAAAAAATTGTATCATTTTGTCACTTGAAATATTTTTTGATCCGTACGATAATATAGATAGGGAAATGTGGCTAATTGATAATACAGATAAACGACATTTTGACATTTTATTGAACAGATAATATTCATAAAGAGGGAAAAGAAGTAAGATAGGCACATCATCGGAATATACTAATAGTAAGATAATGTGTACTCTGAAAAAGAAAGGGATGAATGATATGATGTTTAACACAGGTGATTTAATACTCGATGCTGTCATATTATCAATTGTGGCACGTACACCCGAGGGCACTTATGGATATAAGATTACACAAGATGTCCGCTCAAAAATGGATGTTCCGGAGTCTACATTCTACCCTTTGTTAAAGCAAATGCAGATGGATGGCTATCTTGAGGTTTATCATAAGGATCTGGGTGGCCGTAGCCGTCGTTTCTATAAGATTACTGAGGCTGGTCTGGAAAGATTAGAGTTTTGCCAGCAGAACTGGGCAAATTATCTTCAGAATGCAGGTGCATTGTTGATGAACGGCGGAGGTGCAGAAGAGGGTGCTGCCCCGATGATGGACGCTCAGATGCAAGCTCAGCCACAGGAAGTTCCACAGGAGCAACCAGCTCCGATGATGGATGCTCAGCCGCAGGAACAAGCTGCTCCTGCTATGGAAGCACAGCCGCAAGCTGCTCCTGAATTCCATATTGCCGGCAATGCCTCAACGGACTCCATGGACGGTTTTGAATTTTCTATCGGTGGAGACGATGAAATAAACATTGGGGATGACGATTTTGCTTCTGATGGTGACTTGTTTGAATTAGATTCCATGAATAATGAAGGTTTCATTTCCTATAATGATGCAGTTGCTTCACAGCAAGCGTATGCTCAACCCGCACAGGAAATGGCCTATGAACAACAATCTGCACAGGAGATGGCTTACGAGCAGCCTGCTCCGGAGGCTTATGAACAGCCGGTACAGGAAATGGCTTACGAACAACCTGCTCCGGAAGCCTATGAACAGCCGGTACAGGAGATGGCTTATGAGCAGCCTGCTCCGGAGGCTTATGCTGAATCTACGCAGGAGACAGCTGAAATGCCTTATAGCGAACCTGTTGCTGAAATCCCACCGGATGATGAGGCTGATTTCCTGGCAGAGATGGCAATGGGCGATATAGAAGAGGAAGTGGAAGAAGCTGGTTCCGAAGCTCCGGAGGCATCTGCCGAGGAGACAGAAACAGAAACAGACGACAGCGAATTACAGACTGTATCTGAATTAGAAAGCCTGCTCTCTCAAATTCGTTCTTTTGAGACGGTATTTCATGATACGAAGGAAAAAGCTGGTTCTGCACCGGAATCTACTAATATAAATATTACAGATATCAGCAGTGTGGCATAACTGCTTGGCAATGCACC
>CAYYGS010000079.1:0-9807 GCA_964471335.1 uncultured Jutongia sp. | reverse complement strand
GGGGAAGTGTTTGATTTGAAAGCAGAGTAATGTTGTGTTTGTTTAGGGGAGACTTGCCCGCAGGGCAGATTCGTGCTACAATGGTCAACAGGTGTTCGGGCAGGCTTGCCTGTGAGATCATGGCAGGACCTCTGTTACTGTCTGAAAATATTTTGTTATGTGCAATAAAGCAAAGGTGAATTTTGTTCGCCTTGCAGAAATGAGGTGAAATATGAGTCAGGTATTAAAACCGGTGGATTATAAGGATGCGCTGGGAATTATGGAGACACAGCTGGCGATTAAAGAGGTGAAGGATTATTTTGAGAGGGAGCTTGCCAGGAATCTGCATTTAACGCGTGTGTCAGCCCCTCTTTTTGTGGAGCCGGAGTCCGGCCTGAATGATAATCTGAACGGAGTGGAGCGCCCGGTGTCTTTTGATGTGCGGGAGCAGGGAGGGCGTCAGTTTGAGATTGTGCATTCTCTGGCGAAGTGGAAACGCTTTGCTCTGAAAAAGTACGGCTTCGAGCATGGCCAGGGTCTGTATACGGATATGAATGCGATTCGCCGTGATGAGGACACAGACAATTTACATTCCATTTTTGTGGATCAGTGGGATTGGGAGAAAGTGATCGACAAATCGGAGCGGACGGAGGAAATTCTGAAGCATAATGTCCGCCGCGTGTATGCTGCATTGAAGAGTACGGAGGCGTATATGAGTTCCCGTTATGATTATATTGGGAAGATTCTTCCGGAAAATATTTTCTTTATCTCGACACAGGAACTGGAAGATATGTATCCGGATAAGACGCCAAGAGAGAGAGAGACAGAGATTGCCCGTCAGCACGGTGCTGTATTTATTATGCAGATCGGTGATCTGTTAAAGAGCGGTGAACGGCATGATGGCAGAGCGCCGGATTATGACGATTGGAGTTTGAATGGTGATATTGTGGTGTATTATCCGGTCCTGGATTTGGCGTTGGAGCTTTCTTCTATGGGAATCCGTGTGGATGAGAAGGCTCTGAAAGAGCAGCTTGACAAGGCCGGCTGTCCGGAACGCGCAGAATTTATGTTTCAGAAGGCTCTGTTAAACGGAGAACTTCCTTACACGATCGGCGGTGGAATCGGCCAGTCGCGTATCTGTATGTTTTTCCTGCGAAAAGGACATATCGGGGAGGTGCAGTCCTCTGTATGGCCGGAGCAGGATGTTGCAGAGGCAGAACAATATGGGATGCGTCTTTTGTAAGATTACATACCTTTTTCTTTGGGGAGACCCCGCACAATGACTCTGCAGTGGACGGTCATTCCGTTTTGAATCGTAGCAGAGATGATGGTTGTTCCTTTGGAACGGGTGATGATTCTCCCCTTTGTATTTACTATGGCAATTTCCGGATTGGAGGAGGTATATACGGGAATCTCCGTTGTAATGCCCGGACGGAGGATTACGGCAACCTTTTTCTTTTCACCCAGCGTCAGTTTGTACTGGCGCTTTTTAAATTTGACGCTGACTGCTTTGGGAGTGACATTGATCGTACAGCGCATTGTCATGGTAGTGTTTTTAAAAAAGAGCATACTCTTTTCCCTGATTTTGACAATGATGGTAGTCTTTCCCACTGTCTCAGCAGTACACTCACAGGTGTTGCCGTCCCTTGGGCTGAGGGAGACTACCTCGCTGTTGTCGCTGCGGAAGGTGACCTCCTCATCCGTGACGCCTTCTACGATCAACAGCATAGAATCGCCAAGCAGGAGATCAGATTGTGTAATATTCAGTGTATATGTTTTGGTCTCGCTGTCGGCCCGTTTAGGAGACGCAGCCTGAGAGACCGTGCTGCTCAGTAGAGAGAGCAACAGTAAAATCAGTAAATAACCATGATATGCCCGTCGTCTCATAGGTGCCTCCTTTCGTTTGATGTCATGCGCCCTCACAAGCAAGCTTGCAACACCACATAGTTTGTTCGGTTGGTGCAAAGCACCCTTTTGACCCCAGTATCATATATGTGCCTGGCTGATGCAAAGCCCCTGTCCTAGTAAAGTAGTAGTATTATACACGTAATTCATGGCAAAATTATGGCTAAAAAATAAAATTGACATAATTTCTCCTTATTTTTATGGTACATTCATCGTAAACAGTATATACTATAAGATGGATTTTTGGAAACAAAAAATAAATTTTGTGAAAAATGACATGAAACGGGTTGAAAAGACTACGTTTTTTATCTAATAAGACGCTATGGTCAAAAGGGGACTTTTGACCGCAGCATCCTAATAAGAAAATATGGAAATTTATGTAAAGAAAGGAGAATGTCATGCAATATATCTTGATCGCGGATGATAATAGGGATATTACGGATATTTTATCCGCTTATGTCAGAAAAGAGGGATATGAGCCGCTGATTGCAAAGGATGGTGTTGAGACGGAGGAGATGTTTGATGAATATTCACCCGCGGCTATTCTGCTGGACGTGATGATGCCGTTGAAGGATGGGTATGAGGTTTGCCGTTCGATTCGCAAGAGATCAAGCGTCCCTATTATTCTGATTACGGCGCGGGGAGAGGACTATGATAAGATCATGGGGCTGGACATCGGTGCGGATGATTACATTGTCAAGCCTTTCAGCCCAAATGAGGTTATGGCGAGACTGCGTGCTGTACTCCGGCGGATGAGCCGGCCGGAGGAGGAGCAGGAGGAGTCCAATGTTATAGAAATTAGTAATCTGTATATTAATATTTCTGAATTCGTGTTTAAAGTAGATGGAAAAAGGATTCCTTTGACAAAAAAGGAGATTGAGACAATGTGGGCGCTGGTAAGTCATCCCAATAAGGTTTTTTCCAGGGACAATCTTCTGGACAGTGTGTGGGGATATGACTATTATGGTGAGACGCGGACGATAGATTCTCATATTAAGAGACTGCGTTCCAAGTTGGAATCGGTCAATCATCCGAATTGGAATATTAAGACGGTCTGGGGTGTCGGATATAAATTTGAATTAGAGGGGAAGGAGTAGATGGCGAAAAAAAAGATACCGCATAAGCACCTCTCTTTTTTTCGGAGTCTGCGTGAGAATGATATTATCCTGCGCATTTTTTTATCATTTGCCTTTGTGCTGGCACTTAGTGCCGTGCTGATTGGTGTGATATTTTTGCAGATGTATCAGAAGAATTACCTGAATTCCTATACGGGAAAGCTGCAGAGACAGGGCAAGGTGATTGCAAAACAGATCTCACGTTTTGCCAGACGGGACAAGCCGGAGCAATTCATGAAATATGCTACCTATATAGACGAATTGGAGCGGGCAGAGGAGACAGAGATTTGGATTGTGAGCAATGCGGAGGCGGAAATGCCTCTGAGCCAGGATTTTATTAATGCAGATATTTCGGAACTGACAGAGGAGATGTATGAGGTGCTGGATGCTTCCTTTGAGGGGCAGATTATGTCCAGCTCCAATTTTGACAGAGTGTATGGTATGCTGATTCTGCGAGTGGCCATACCGGTCTATATTTATAAGGATTCTGAAGAGGTGGCCGGTGCAGTCATGATGGTTTCTATGCTTGACAGGCAAAGCATGGGTGTCAGGGAAGGAAAGTATCTGATTACAATCAGTATTCTGTTGGCGCTTTTGATCTCCTATGTGGTGGCGATTGGTTTCTCGAATTATCTCTCAAGGCCGCTTCATAAGATCGGCAGGCATATCACAAAGCTGGCAGAGGGAGATTACAGTACAGTTGTGGTGACAGGCAGGAAAACGCAGCTTGGCCGTCTGGAAATGGCATTAGATACATTGGCAGACCGTCTGCGGCGGATTCAGGAGGAGCGGGAGAATCTGGACCGGGTACGGCAGGACTTTTTTGCAAATGTTTCCCATGAACTCCGTACGCCGATTACCGTCTTGCGTGGCTATTCCGAGACACTGGCAGATGGCGTGATCACACGTGAGGAACAGATCCAGGAATATTATCAAAGGCTGGTGCAGGAGTGTAAAAGCATGGAGCGGCTGGTGGAAGACCTCTTTATTCTGTCGAAAATGCAGAATCCGGATTTTCAGATTGAGAAGGAGCCTGTCAGCCTGACGCAGATCTTTTCCGATGTTATCCGGAGCGGACGTGTTTTGGGACAAAAAAAGGAGATCAAAGTAGAGGCATTTTATTCCCAGGAGGAGCCTTGGCTTATGATAGGAGATTATGACCGTCTGCGCCAGATGTTTTTGGTCATCATAGATAATGCAGTAAAATTTTCCCATGAAAAGGGGGCGATAGAGATCCATATGGAGAGAGTACTGTCGGAGGAGGAGCAGAAGCATCAAATTCATATCTGCATTCGGGATTATGGACTGGGGATCTCTCAGGAAGAGCTTCCTTTTGTCTTTGAAAAGTTTTATAAGTCAAAGCTGAAACAAAATGAAAAGGGAACAGGGCTGGGGCTTATGATTGCGAAGCAGATCGCCCTGCGCCATGGAGGAGAGATCGCGGTAGAAAGCGAACCGGGGCAGGGTACCTCATTCCACTTTTTCTTTGATGAGTGCTCCCTGGAGGATGCAGAGCAACTAGGATAATCCCTGTTTATCCTGTATAAATTTAAAAATCAGGGGAAGAACAAAATCAAAAAAACTGTTGTAATTTTTTGTAGAAATGAGTATACTAGGGATAGAAAGTTTTCCTGAGGTGTTCGACAATCTTGATATTTTGAACCTACACTTTATTAAAGGGATTCCTATATTTTTGTTCTTGATGCCATGCCTCCTCGTCGGGGAAGGCAAAGAGGCAAGTGCGGTTGCCCACCTAGCGTATGCTAGGACTCAAAATTCAGGAAACGGCATTTTGGGGTGCTTTATGAAAGAAAGGGGATTATGCTTGTCGTAATCCCCTTTTTGTGGGCATTTATTTTTACGATTGAGCCGCTGGTGGACAGGCGGCAGAATGGAGATTAGTGTGAAAAATAAATTTTTCACACGCGAGATTTGTGTCTGCGCACACTTGACACAAACTCGTTATGCACAAAAAATGTGTGCAGAAATGAGGATTACTATGGCACAAAAAGGAGATTTATTATCTTACCGCGATGACATTAAGGTTTTGGACGCAACCATCCGTGATGGTGGATTGGTGAATGATTTTTATTTTCAGGATGAGTTTATTCGCGCTCTGTATAAGGCAAATATTAGAGCTGGCGTTGATTATATGGAATTTGGATATAAAGCGGACAAGGAAATGTTTGATGTCGATAAATTTGGCAAGTGGAAATTTTGTGATGATGATGCGATCCGCGACATTGTTGGCGAAAATAATACGGATCTGAAAATTTCCATCATGGCCGATGTGGGAAGGTGCAATTACAAGGAGGACATACACGATCGAAGTGACAGTCCGATTGACCTGATCCGTGTGGCGACCTACGTCAATACGATGCCGGCGGCTATTGCAATGGTTGAGGATGCACACCGAAAGGGCTATGAGACGACCTGTAATATTATGGCGATTTCTAATTCAAAGGAATCTGATATTGCGTCTGCGTTGGAGATGTTGGGAAAGAGCCCGGTGGACGGCATTTACATTGTAGACAGCTATGGTTCGCTCTTTCCGGAGGAGATACGCAGGATTACAGAGCAGTATATGGAGATCGGTGAAAAATATGGCAAGTATATCGGTATGCATGCCCATAATAACCAGCAGCTTGCCTTTGCAAATACGATTGAGGCGTGTACGCACGGCGTTTCCTATCTGGATGCGACTATGATGGCGATGGGGCGCGGGGCAGGAAATTGTGCGATGGAACTTCTGCTGGGATTCTTGAAAAATCCGAAATACCGCCTGCATCCGGTACTGCAGTTCCTGCAGCAGTATATGGTGCCGCTGCAGGAATCAGGCGCTGTGTGGGGATATGATATTCCGTATTTGATTACCGGGCATCTCAACCAGCATCCGAGGACGGCAATTGCCGCCACGAAGGAGCAGCGAAAGGATTATTTCGAATTTTATAAGGAGTTAATCGACAAGGATTAATAATCGAATTACATATTAAAACGCAGCATTCGCTGTATGGGATACATCCAGCGGCTGATTCAGGCTCTCCGTGCCGGGGAGGACGAATCGGCCGTTTTTTATAATGTCGATTGTAGTTCCGTCTGCACCATGTACTACGATATCACCCAGCTCGTGATATGGGATTGTGATATCTGTATGACATTGGAAGTAGGCCTTTTCCGGTGTGGTATGGCGCAGAAGGGAGATAGCATTATCCTTTGCCATCATTTGTTTTCCGTCAGGGTTATAGGTTTTTAAGTCCTCCTCATGGGAGAAGCAGGTGTCGCCGAAGGCAAAATGAGGTCCTGTTTTTTCTGCAATCAGGATTGGCAGCAGATGCGATATGCCAAAACGGTGTCCCATCGCATAAGCTGTCGTGTTGGTGCCAATGGCAAATTCTCCCATGGGGAGCGTCTCGTGCCCAAACAGCAGATTCTGTTCAATATATTTCTTATTTTCGGATGGCGAAGCAAAGTTGCCGCAGTCATATTCCGTAATCATACCATCTGTAATATGGAGGGTCAGGTCTTTGTATTTCAGTTCATTCAAATAGACCTGTGTCACGTGGAGCACACCGTGTGTTCCGTTTAGTTTGGGGGAAGTAAAGACTTCGCCCAGAGGAATATTAACATCTGCCAGGCAATTCTCAAAGTTTGTCTGGGATTCCGGCTGTGTGAGAGTGGGCAGGCTGATGCAGAGTTTTGTGAGATTACCATTTCTTCCGGTCACAGTTACTGTCTCTCCGTGGTCAAGTGCGCGGATGATCAGAGTCTGGATTCTTTCATATTCCGAAGCATCCAGTGTGTTGACCCGTATCGTCTCATCAAAAATAGCTTCATAATCTGCTCCGATTTCCGGGATGGGGTAGGATACGATCGTAAAGCTTACCTGATCTCCCGGTATATATTCGTTCGTTAAAAGGGAGGAAGCTGACTGGTATTCCAGCTGTAGCTGCTTCTGCTTGTCGTGGAAGCAGGCGGCCTCTCGTTTTGCCTCCGGTGTAAAGGGCTTCTCGCCAAAGGTCTCAATGACAGCCGGCCCTGCAAAGTGGGAGGCCGCCTGTTTGTTTTGTTCATATGCTACACGCTGCTGTGCCAGGCGTCGGTCAGCCAAAGCCTTGTTCCACAGAATGGATTCATCAAAGCGGTGATCATAGTCATACTGGGGATTGGCGGAAGTGGAGAGGTAGCCGACACGGATGCCGCGGCTGTTTTTGTGGGTCAGACTGACAGCAGCGCGGTAAATGCAGACATGAAGCCCCATCTCCTCAAATTGTTCCATTGCAATGCGGACGATGCGCTCAAATCCCAGTGGAAAGCGGATATTAACCGTGTCCTTTTGAGACAGATCGATGCCATAGAGTGCAAATCCTTTCTGATAGCCCTGTGTATAGACGGATGCAATCTTTGTCAATTGCGTCTGTGTCATGCTGTTTAAGTGTGCAGCCGTTCCCCGTTCATTGTCGGAGATGTATTCCCCGTAATAATACAGATAACGCGGATCGTTTAGATCGACTTCCGACAATAGCTGTGCAGCAAAGGAGTTTTCCGGATTCAACATTTCCTCCGTGCGGTCGGCAATCGTGATATCTGCATAATCATACACATAGTAGTAGAGCGCGCGTTGAATATCCCCCGGCCGATGGGCGTTATCTTCCAGAAGATTGTAGATCTGGATGAAAAGCTCCAGGCTGGTTGTAAGGTAAAAGAGTCTCTGTTCAAAGGCATATACGATATTGGCGCGGAGCTCTGTGTACAGAAGACACAGGCTGGGTGCATATTCTTCCCCAAGTACCGTATGGGCATGCGCAGGATTTGCATAACTCTCCGCGTAATGCTCCGGCAGAATATCCTCATATAGCTGATGATTTTGTGCCTGAAGTTCCTCCTCAGATAGTTTATATAGCGTGCCGTCAGCCACTTGATGATAAACATGGTCTGTCAGCAGGCAGAAGGAGGCGCAGTGCGCAAAATAGTCGTGCATTGATGCTGGTGTATTACTTTTATTTTGTTGACATTCGTCCTGTATCAGACGGATGCGCTCGATCGACAGAGCATAGCGCTCCCCATAGAGTTCTTTTTCCTGAGATGCCTTTGGATGAATCAGCTTCATAATTGGGATTCCTTTCTTTCCTTTTAATTTAATATTTTCAGCAGGTCCGACAGGCGGTTTGTCAGGGTATGTTCCCGCAGGACAAGTTCCTGTGCTTCGGTTGCTATCCTGCGCGCCTGTTCCTGGTGTTTGTGATAAAATTCTGCTCTGGCCAGAAGTTCTTCGGTATCTTCATAGCAGGCCAGATGCTTGTCCATATCAAAAAAGTCTGTAAGTTCTTCTCGGTAATCTGTCATCAAAAATCCACCGCAGCCCAGAATGTCCCAGATACGCAGCGGGATACCCGTATATATCGTGGGTATGGTAGAATGGATATTGATCGTGCTTTCATGAAATATCTGCGGAGCCTGCGAGAAATAATCTGCCGGGGGATGTACCTGCACTCGTGGGAGAGATGCGTCGGGATCCGCTGTGTAAAGATGAACCGCAGCACGGGGTTCCCAGCATTCTGCGGCGCGGGCAAGGGATTGCAGGAGCTCTGCGCGCTTCTGATGGGCGGCGCCGAAGCCGAGTACCGTCGTAGAGAAGAGCTCCTTCATTCCTGCAAAAGAGCGTTCGGAGCGATGGTACTCTGTGATCTCTTCCAACTGTTCACAGATGTCGGGAGTCAGCATTGCATTCAGGAGACTGCCGCCGGAGATCAATTGCTGTGCAGCCAGCACGCCATCCAGATAACCGGCAAGATAATCCGGCAGTCTGCCTGCAATCTCATCAAAGGCGTTTTTCGTATAGAGGCTGCCCACAAAGGAGATGTCTGGTGAAATCTTTGTGATGTCCGTGTGTGTCGGTTTCTTTGCAAAATACGACCGGATTCGTCTGTCGTTGACACCTAGAGGCATATGCCAAATATGGGACACCCCCATATGCCGAAAAAGGGACACGCACCCTTTGTCAAATGTAAAGATAAAGTTTGTGTCATGAAATACTGATTCATGATACATGGCGAGAAGCGAGCCATCGCAATTCCAACAGGCGTAAGGGCAGCCGGCGAGATGGCAGGCATCAGCCAATACCGGAAAGAAGTTGACAGAAAAGAGGAGATCCGGCCTTTCTCGTTTCAACTGTTCCGACAGAGCGTCTACAAAGGGAGGATCTTCCTCAATGTGATTCGGTTTCTTACAAAGAGGGATGCACTCGTGTCCCAACAGGGCAAGCGTTTCCTCAATGTCTGCCTGATTCCAGGCATTCCAACGGTAGATCAGAATCTTCACAGTAATCCCTCACTTTCAACCTAATCCCTCCAAAGCTTCGCGGTAAGGTTCCTCCAGAGCCTGTTTCCATCGCTCCTGTTGTGTATCATACTGATGACACAGCCATTCGTATGCTTCATCCAACCCCTCTTCGGTGTATGGAAAAAGCTGTATCGTCTTTTTCTCCTCTGCCGTCCGTTCAAAACAAAAGGGCTCCGGCCAGACGGTCGCCCGAAGACGGGGCTCATCCTGTTCCGTCGTCTGCTCTACCTGATAACGCATGCCTTGGAAACTGGCCTTTAGTATGGCTTTTTTATTGTAAAATGATTTAATATCATATAATGATTTTCTCTCATTCATCGTAAGCATCCTTTCTTCCGCATTCTGATTTCTTCTGCAAATTTCTTCTTGACAAAGTAAAGAAGAGACGGTATACTAATGCATGGTTAGCATCGTAGTTGTACAAATTCGTACGGTCTGACATGATATAGGGGTGTAGTTCATCGGTAGA
>CAYYGS010000078.1:0-9819 GCA_964471335.1 uncultured Jutongia sp. | reverse complement strand
GCGGACAACGGAACCCTTGCCGATCTCAAATTTATAATCCGGTCTGTCATTGATCACAGGAACTGCTAAACGTCCAAAACGGATATATACCGGTCCCTGGTGGTCAAGCGCTGCCTTAACAGCAGCCTTCGCCTCAACGTCATCTGATGGATTCATTACAACCATACCCGGAATCGTACGCATCAGCGCCAGATCCTCACAACACTGGTGCGTAGCGCCATCCTCCCCTACAGAGATTCCTGCATGAGTCGCACCAATCTTTACATTCAGCTTCGGATATCCCACGGAATTGCGCACCTGCTCAAAGGCACGTCCCGCAGCAAACATAGCGAAGGAACTTACAAAAGGGATCTTCCCCGTTGTCGCAAGCCCTGCCGCAATACCCATCATATTACACTCTGCAATGCCACAATCAATATGCCTGTCCGGATATGCCTTCTTAAAGATCCCTGTCTTTGTAGCCGCTGCCAAATCTGCATCCAGCACTACAAGCGCAGGATACTCTTCCGCAAGCTCAGCCAAAGCATTTCCGTAGCTTTCTCTTGTTGCTATTTTTTTCACATCTGCCATTTCTTCCTCCATTCCGCCTGGCGGCACAAATAACTCAACCTAAGTTTTCTCCCAATTTCTCCAAATCAGCTATTGCCTGTGCCAGCTGCTCATCATTCGGTGCAGAGCCGTGCCAGCTTGCCTGATTCTCCATGAAGCTTACACCCTTGCCCTTCACACTTTTTGCAACGATTGCTGTCGGCATTCCCTTTGTATCCCTCGCCTTCCGGAAGGCATCGGCAATCTGATCGAAATCATGGGCATCGATCTCAACAACGTTGAAATTAAATGCGCGGAATTTATCTGCTATCGGATACGGAGAACATACATCAGCAATATTTCCATCGATCTGCAGGCCGTTATTGTCTACGATCAAAACCAAATTGTCCAGTTTCCTTGCGCCTGCAAACATAGCAGCCTCCCAGACCTGTCCCTCCTGAATCTCACCGTCACCCAGAACACAATATGTACGATAGGATGCATTATCCAGCTTCGCAGAAAGAGCCATGCCTACCGCCGCAGACACACCCTGCCCCAGAGAACCGCTTGACATGTCCACACCCGGAATATGCTTCATATCCGGATGTCCCTGTAAATAAGAACCCACATGACGAAGTGTCGTCAGATCCTCCACCGGAAAATATCCTCTCTGTGCCAGCGTGGAATAGAGAGCCGGCGCAATATGACCCTTTGATAATACAAAACGATCCCGATCCTCCTTCTTCGGATCCGCAGGATCAATATTCATCTCCTCAAAATAGAGATATGTCAGAATGTCCGCTGCGGACAACGAACCGCCCGGATGCCCGGATTTCGCGCTGTGAACTGCCTTTACAATGCCCTTGCGAATCTCGTTGGCTGTTTTCTTTAATGCTAATGTATCCATTTTTACCTCCATTTAATTTTATTCTCCTATTATTTGTCGCCAAATACTGCGATATAATCCTTCTGGAATTTCTCGATTCCCTGGTCTGTCAGAGGATGCTTTGTCATCTGCTCAATCACAGAATACGGTACGGTAGCGATGTCTGCACCGGCAAGCGCACAGTCTGTAACATGAATCGGATTGCGCACGCTGGCCGCAATAATCTCAGTATCAATCCCATAATTGTCAAAAATAGCTGTAATCGTCTCGATCAGATCAATGCCCGGCTGTGAAATATCATCCAGACGTCCAAGGAACGGAGATACATATGCAGCACCTGCCTTAGCCGCCAGAAGCGCCTGATTCGCACTGAAAATCAAAGTAACATTACACTTAATCCCCTCAGAAGCCAATACCTTTGTAGCCTTTAAGCCTTCCACTGTCATCGGAATCTTAACAACCATGTTCGGATGGAGTTTCGCAATTTCACGGCCCTCTGCAATCATCCCCTCTGCATCAACCGTCGTTGCCTTTACCTCACCACTGATCGGACCATCTACGATCTCGGCAATCTCCTTTAACACCTCTTCCTGGCTCTTACCGCCTTCCTTTGCGATCAGGGACGGATTCGTCGTTACTCCGCAGATCACCCCCATCTCGTTTGCCTTTTTGATGTCCTCAATCTTGGCTGTGTCAACAAAAAATTTCATTCTGATATCCTCCTTCTTCATCATTATATAGCTTTTAAAATACTATGCATTAGTATACCCCTTTTCCGGGTCACGGTCAACGAAGCAAAGCAACTTTTTTCCATCATTTTCCGAGCCTTTATACTACATCAGTAAAACCAAAATCCCTTCCAGTCATCCTTATATACACGGTACAGCTTCTCCTCTGTCTGAAAGGATTTAATCAGCTTTCCTCTGTCATCACATTCTAAAAATGTATCATCATCACTGCGGCAGTACAGGTAGCTGTTTCCAAAGGATATAATATTGCCGCCGGACTCATTTTTCTCCATCCGCTCCTTATCTGCCAGAATATATGTCCCTGCATTCTCATCTACGAGATAACGATAATAATAGGAACTCTCATGCCCCTTTACCGCTCCCTTGCCTGCATTATTATTTAACAGCGTAACAAAATACTGTCCCTCTGCCAGAGAGGAGTCTTTGTCCAGAACCATATTGTTCTGCCCATACTGCGAGGTAAAGGGCTCCGGTGCCTCCACTTCTCCGGTATCCAGAATTGAATCCACGGCCGGTGTTTCTATCGGCGGCTCTGTCTGCCCTTCCGCCACCGTTTTTTCCAAAACCTTTCGGCGAAGCTTTTTATTATCCTTCCACAGCTTCTTATCTGCAATGATATAATCAAGCTTTGGCATCAAGCTGCCAATATTACTGACCTTAAAAATACTTGACATCATGGAAGAACTGAGAAGAAGCTGGTTTGTCCCTGTCACCTGAATGGAATCCAATACCGGTTTCCCTTTGGATTCATAGCGGTCAGGGATGACGGAAGACAGCAGCACATTTTCCAGATCCAAAACTTCTGTCACTCCGCCGGATGCCAGTTCTGCCCGCAGCACCCGAATTCCTCGGTAGCCTCCCTTTTTACCCTCTGGTTCCGCCAGGATGTAGAGAGAGCCAAATCCGTCATAGGCGTATTCTCCTGACTGGGAATACCCCTTCATATCAAGAGTTCCTACTACCTGCCCCAGAGAATTTACCTGTACGATACTGTTCTCATCCCAGGCATATACCAGATTGTCATAGATGATCTGCGCATTTCTGCCTCTGGTTCCCACCTCTACGGGCAGCTCCCCGCGCAGTACACCGGAATTATCATATAGCAGTACTGCCGCCCTGCGCAGCGCTACCTGTACCTTTTTAGTCACCTTCTTACGTACCGTCTTTCCCTTTTTCCGAATCTTCTTCACGGTCGTCTTTTCCACCGTTTTCGCCTGTGTCACAGGATCCTGAAATACCATGTATAATCCATTATTAATCTTTGTTTTACTCCGCCCTTCCTCCGACTTCAATATCAGCGATGCCCCGGAATAGGATTTTGGCATCTGCACCTTATAAGAAATCGTGCGGTCCAGCTGATTCTTGTGATTATATAATTTTAATATAATATAATTCATCTTGCCGGGTACAAGCCCTATAATCTGGTACTCATGCTCCTCACTCTGATTTCCTGATGCCCCATTACTGAGTGTACGCGTAAAGTCAGGTATCTTGTCATCGTCCACAGAGATCGTATAACGGCAATAACATTTTCCGTCGGAATTGAAATAAACATAAAGAGACTCCGGGTTGGTCCCATAGGGATTATACGCCCACAACGGCTTCTCCGTATGGTAATCCCCCTTTTTCTTGAGATCTGTCAACATTTCCTCCGCCGCTGCCGATTTATTTTTATCATAGATCTCTCCGAGACCATGATATTCCCTGGTGACCACGTTCTTTTTAGAGCCAGACAGGTAAAGCTCCTCCACATCGAGCGGATTCAGATCCTCCCATGCCTTGTCCGACATCGACAGATCCCTTTCCTGCTCCAGCAGTTCCCGTTGATTTTTTGCCATTTCCTTCGATACACTGTTCATTTTCCATAAAAATCCACCCAGCAGCCCAATCATGATAAGACTGGTCAACAATATGGTTAATAATCTTTTCTTCATCTCCCGTTGCATCCTTTCTTTTCTTCACACCAGAGCATCCGTCATCGCCCGAAATAATTCAGGATAGTCTCTCTTCAGCCTTACCGGCTTCATCTCGCGATCCAAAAAACAATGTCCACTCCGTCCGGTTGTACATAATTCCTCCGTCCCCACCCGGTATATCTCATAAGAAAATTCCATCTTGATCCCATGAAAAGAATCAAGTCGTACTACAATGTCTATCTCATCTCCATAACGGACAGGCAATTTGTACTGACAATCTACAAATAAGACAGGAATCAGCAGTCCCATGTCCTCAATCCCCCGATAGGAAAGCTTTGCCTCCTCCATCCAATACAGCCTCGCCTCCTCAAAATAACGGATATAATTTGAATGATGAATAATCCCCATTCTGTCTGTCTCGTAATAATTTGTCCTGCGCCGATAGCGGCAGTATTTCTTTTCCATATCTCGCCTCATTCCCCCGTTCGGCAGATCTTCACCCGCGTCGTCAAGTCCATATCTTTTTCTTTCCCTTTATATTATAAATAATTCCTGTGCGCTGTCAAACGATTCTGCACCGGGATTTACAAATCTTTTCTTTTTTATGTCTTCTTCACAGAAAAATGCATAAAATACGCACAAAATAAAGGATTCACATTGACAGAAGCAGGCGAATATGATAGATTAGTCATGTCGTTTGGTTTGTGCATGCACAAATCTTTAATATTTTTTAAGTTTTAGGAGGCAGTACAATGAAGGGTACAGTTAAATGGTTCAATGCAAAAAAGGGCTTTGGTTTCATCTCTGACGAGACCGGCAAGGATGTCTTCGTACATTTCTCAGCACTTCAGATGGACGGTTTCAAAGTCCTGGAAGAAGGCGAGAATGTCGAATTCGATGTTGTAAACGGCGAAAAAGGGCCACAGGCTGCCAATGTTGTAAAGTGCTAATCTGAATCAGACATTGTATTTTACAGGCAGAACGTTATATTCATTGCATCAGCCATTTTATTATAACTATATAAAACTGATCTGAGTGTATGATATGTAACAAAAAGCTGTATACCAATTACGGTATACAGCTTTATTTTTGTGATAACGCTTTATTTTAATTTCATACGGTATACGACCGGCATATCACTCTTCACAAAAGGCGCCGTAATCGTCAATGTGTCAGCATCCCGGGTATATGTCACATCCTTGTCATAGCCCAGAGCCTTTATTTCCAATATGATGCCATGAAAATCCTTGCTGTCCTCTCCCATCGATCTCACAACAACCTTCTCACCCTCCTGCTTCATCGCAATGATATAAATATAATCTTCTTTGCAGGTGAAACGGATGTCATCGGCGCCATAGGCCTGCCGTCCCTCCTCTGAAAACATTCCTTCTACGCCTTTTGTGCTGCCCTCTGCCTGCACGCGCCAGGGATGCGTATCATAGATGGCTTCTCCGTTGACCCTCATCCATTCTCCCATGCCCTGCAGAAGCTTTATCTCTTCCTCACAGATCGTTCCATCTGCCTTCGGCCCTACATTCAGAAGCAGACATCCATTCTTGCTGACGATATCCACCAAATCCTGTATCAGTTCTTCCACAGGCTTGAAACGGTTCTGCTCTGTATAGCACCAGGAATTATAGGCCATAGAGGTATCTGCCTGCCACGTAAACGGCTTGGCTTCCGTAAAGTGTCCCCTCTCCATATCCAAAATGCCCGTTCCGAGCATCATCGCATCATGCTTATAGGAAATAGCCACCTGCTGTCCCCATTCCAGTCCCCGGTTATAATAATAAGCCGCAAATTTTTTGAGATATGGCTTCACAGAATCATGCTGAATCCACCAGTCAAAATATACCATATTCGGATGATACTTCTCCACCAGCTCACAGTTTCTCGCCAGCCAGTCCTCCATGAAATCCTGCGGCGGTGCCGGGCTGAACAGATCCATATTTTCCGGTTCCGGCATCGCCGGGTAATAAAAGTCTCCCAGGCTCATCGGCTGTTTGATGTCACTCTCAAACTCACATCCATGTCCCATAAAGAAAGAATGCTCAACCCTGTGATTTGACTCGCAGAATACGAGCCCCTCTTTCTCGATCGCGTTCTTGAGTTCTCCCAGAACATCCCGTTTCATCGCCTTGTCTACGCAGTTCCACTCGCTGATCTCTGTCTCATACATCTGGAAACCATCGTGATGCTCTGCCACAGGCATGACATATTTTGCTCCCGCTTCTTTAAAGAGCCTTACCCACTCCTCTGGGTTAAATTCAGGCGCTGTAAACATCGGAATAAAATCTTTGTAACCAAATTTTGTATGTTCGCCGAAGGTTTTCCTGTGATGCTCCCATTCCTCCATATCCTGGATGTACATATTGCGGGAATACCATTCATTATTAAATGCGGGTACGCTAAACAGTCCCCAATGGATGAAAATACCAAATTTCCCGTTTTTCAACCATGCCGGCGTATGATAATCAGACAGAGAAGTCCAATCCGGACGAAACGGCCCTTTTGCAATTACCTCATCGACAATGTTCAAATATTTTTCCTGTGGTGTCATAGCTGCTCCTTTCTTTCATAACTGCTAACAAAGTTTTTTATATGCATAATCATCTGCTGCGCCTTTGATTCCGGAATAAAATCTGCCTCCCTGACTGCTCGGATAAATAGCAGCAGTTCCTCCTGATCAATGATTCGATTTGGAAGACGGTAACTCCTGTCCTCCTGGCTGTAGATAATATTCAGCCCATACTCCTGCAAGGCATAAATATCCTCGTAAACACTTTTACGCGCCCCGGCGATCCCATGCTGTTCCAGCCACTCCAGAATCTCCTGCATTGATACACCATGCTCCGCATCAGTATACTCTATCATCTGTTCCATAACCAAAAGCAAACGCAACCTGCTGTTTTTCTCCATACTTATCCTCCATGCCGTTCCTGGCGGCTTAAAATAGCAAAGCAAATAAACATCAATCAACTGCCTCCACGCGAATCAGATTCCCCGCCTCCGGCAATTCACTAAATCGTACCTCAATGATCTGCTGTGGATGCGGACAACTATCTATGCTGTTTCCCTTCTCATCACGCATACCTGTCACTCTCACATAAGCATCCTGTCCATCCGGCCTCATAATCTCCACCTCGTCACCCACGCAGAACTTATTCCGCTGCTCCAGCCGGGCATATCCATCCTCGGTCACATCCGACACAATACCGAGATAAATATATTTTCTCACATATGTATTATTGTCGTAGATCTGTGCCTCATGTGTGGGCTTGCCGAAAAAAAATCCTGTCGTATACTGGCGATAAGTACATTTGGAGATCTCCTCCATATAGTACTCCTTCCGCGATTCGTACTTCTCCGGCGAGGCAAAATAATCATCAATGGCCTGACGATATGTCCTCGCTACCGCTGCCACATACAACGCCGTCTTCATTCTCCCCTCAATCTTAAAGCTGTCAATCCCCGCCTGCACCAGATCCGGAATATGTTCAATCATACACAGGTCCTTGGAATTAAAAATATAGGTGCCTCTCTCATTTTCTTCCACGGGGAGGAATTCTCCGGGTCTGCTCTCCTCCATTACATAATATTTCCATCGGCATGGGTGCGTACATGCTCCCAGATTGGCATCACGCCCCGTAAAATAATTGCTCAGGAGACAACGGCCCGAATATGAAATACACATTGCGCCATGAACAAACGTCTCGATCTCCAATGCGTCCGGTATGTTTTGCCGGATCTCTCCAATCTCCTGAAGCGACAGCTCCCTAGCAGAAACAACACGCTTTACCCCAAGCCTGTGCCAGAAGAGATATGTCCCAAAATTAACATTATTGCTCTGTGTACTGATATGTACTTCTATCTCCGGACAGATTTCCTGTGCAATCTGAAACACTCCGGGATCCGATATAATCAGCGCATCCGGGCCGATTTTTTTCAATTCTTCAAAATAGGCACGAATACCGTCCAGATCTCTGTTGTGCGCCGTAATATTCGCCGTGACAAAAACCCTGCGCCCATAACGGTGCGCGTAGCAGATCCCCTCTTCCATATCCTCCATGGAGAAATTCTTTGCTTTCGCCCGCAGACCGTACATATCCCCGCCGATATAAACAGCGTCCGCACCGTAGTTCACGGCCACTTTTAAAACCTCCAGACTGCTCGCCGGTATCAGCAGCTCCGGTTTTCCATTGTCTAACATACTTCCTCCACTCTTGCGGTCATGCTGCGACCATCGGGAGCAGCTAATCCGCCAATGTTTGTGCTGCTCGCAGCTCAAACTTGTCGTGTGAATAAACTTTGTTTATTCACACTTCAGACACGCCGGCTTCGGCGGCGTGTGACTGCTGCGCCGTCCCCTATTGGGAGAATGACAGAATCCAGTTCCTCCGCGTGTGTCAACTCGTAAAGATACTCCCGCATCCTCCCATGAATTGTCCTATCACGCCGATTCACTGCATACCGTGACTGAATCACGTCACCATCCTGCAGCACATTATCCGTCACCAGAAGGCCGTCCTCCGGCAGCAGCTGCAGGATCTCCTTTAAAAAAACGGAATACTGTCCCTTTGCAGCATCCATAAACACAAAGTCAAACTGTCGGTGCTGTGCCACAAGATCCCGCAGCACGTCAGCCGCATCACCCTCCAGCAGCGTGATCCTTTCCTCTTTGCCATATTTTTTAAAATTTTCCCTGGCCGCGCGGATACGGGCCGGAACCTTTTCGATCGTCGTAATTCCCGTCGTCTCCGGTACATATTCGCTCATCAGTATGCTGGAGAATCCGACCGCAGTTCCTATCTCCAACACATTGTCCGGCCGCACCATCCGCAGCAGAAAAGCCAGAAAAGACTGCATCTGCCGCCGTATGATCGGAACCTCATCCGCTTGGGCCTGCCGTTCGAGTTCCTGCAGGGCATCAGGCAGCTGCCACTGTAACGTATCAATAAATGTCGATAATCTCTCATTTAATATCATGGTTCAGCCCCTTTGCCCGCTAATCGTTTAATATATCTACCTCCAGATCGACATTTTCCAGAAAATAGTCCTGCAGTCCCTTGATCATCCGACAATACTGATGTTCCGCTGCCATAAACTCATTGGCCAGTCCATTTGCCTTCAAATCAGAAAATTCCTTCTGTAAATCGTTATTTTCTTCAATGGCATTCCTGTGATCCGTCATCTGAAAAACAATATTACGCCGACGGAATTCACCAATTCTCTGATACAGCTCAGGACGCTTCTTTACTGCCTCTAAAAGGCTCTGGTACTGATTATATTCCTGGCTGCGCCGCATAGTGGCAACGAGCTGTTCCATCAAAATCTGTAACTCATTATTCATGGCCTCTCTCCATTTCGCTATCATTTGCTAAACATGCTGCAAGGATTATTCCACCTCCATAATCACCGGCAGAATCATTGGATTTCTCTTCATCTTCTTCCAGAGATAATCACTCAGGCTGTCCTTAATTTCTGTCTTGATCTTCGACCAGTCTGTCACCTGATTATCCAGGCACCGCTCCAACGATGCATAGACAATGCTCTTTGCCTCGTCCATCAGGTATTCCGATTCCCTCACATAAACGAAACCGCGCGACACAATATCCGGTCCGGCCAAAAGCTGATTCGTATATTTTTCCAAAGTCAGAACAATAATAATCAAACCATTTTCTGACAAATGCTGTCTGTCACGCAATACGATATTTCCGACATCTCCCACGCCAAGGCCGTC
>CAYYGS010000077.1:0-9852 GCA_964471335.1 uncultured Jutongia sp. | reverse complement strand
TATTCGTAAATACGGTACGCTCCATCTTGTATCCATCCATAATAGAGATGCCGCCGCCCTGTCCCTGTGTCGTGACAATCGGAATTCCCGCCTTGCACAATTCCTCAATATCCCGGTTAATCGTCCGTCTGCTTACCTCAAATTGCCTGGCCAGATCCGGCGCTGTTGCCTTTTCCTTTTGCAGCAAAATAGATAAGATACCAATCAATCTGTCTACTCTCATCTTTTTTCCTTTCCTGCTAAGTATACAATTGTGAACATGACACCAGTATGTCATGATAAAAAATTTTTTATGAGGGATTTAGCGTTTCAGTTCTAAGACCACCCAGTCATTTTCCTTCATATGATAGTTGGAACCACAGTAAGGACAATGCCGCTCCTTCGCCGCATCAAAGCTCGCACCACAGTTCCTGCACTCGTATTCACGAATGGAAAAGCCAAAGTCGTCAGGCTTACTAATATTCTTGCACACATGCAGATGATATGTCTCATTCCGTTCACTGATTCCCTTGCTGTTACAATAGGTAGAAATTACGTACACCCCAAGTTCCACATGGCAGTCCTCCCCTTCCATATAAATCCTGGAAAGACTTAATCCTCCCCGATACTTTACATCAATGATATCTCCAAATGTATTTGTAAAGGGGGCACCCTCATACACTGCCAAATTGTCATATTCATCCGAATATATCATAATCCTGAGCAGATTCAGCATCTTCGCCGCAAAAAACTGAAAAGAAAAGTCCGGCTGATACCTCCTAATAAACTTCCTCACCTTCGGTTCTGCACCCATACTTCCCACCACAAGAGGCACTGATTCGACCGCCTTGCCAAGGACCGTGATAAACAGCCCCATTGAATAGACAAAATATCCAAAAAATCCACCGAAAAGGGCACCTGGTATTGCTCCAAAGATATAATACCACTCCCCGGAAAGACAGCTCGTCAACGCAATCGAAACGCCAATGGCAGCACCTATCACAACCGATTTGGTCGCCTTTGACTTCACTTCCTTTGGGGTTACTCCGGTATGGTCTACTGTGTAAAACGACGTTACCTTTGGATAAAAGTCCGTGATGCTGAACCGCGTCCCACAGCTTGGACAGCCTTTTATAAGTTCCTGTACGTGACTGATTGTGGCGCAGTTTGGGCAAGTAACCGTTGTTACCACATTGGGATGCATCAAGTCTGTGACATTAGCATACAAAATTTCCGAACTCTTTCTGCGATGCTTCTGTTCTCCATCCACCAAATAATCCGTCTGTATCTGATATTCCCGATATGGCGTCTTATTCTTAAAGCCATTTATACTAACCTCCGAAAACATTGCCATCCCGCTTAACTCATTTGGCGTAAAATGATACTTGATCTGTACATGTTTCTTCCGCAGGCGCTTCTTCTGCAATTCAAAAGCATACTGCATATCCATGCCTGCCGTCTCCGGTATTTTTCCTGTTTTGCTCCAATTCTCCATCTGCCTCACAAATGTTTCCTGTAACTGATTCTCGTTCTGTTCCATTACTCCCTCACTTTCTTATGTTGCTTCCCTGATTTTACCTTTTCACGCTTCTTTCTTTATTTTACCATCTTTCGCATACTCTGCAAAGAATGCAAAACATATTTTCTATATTGCATATTTTCAGTAATAATGATAAAACAATACTAACGAAAAAGGGACAAATACCATTATCGTCAGAATAAAAATCAATCTTGCTTTATGTGCAAAAAACAGAGCGGAAATGAGGATTAATATGGATAATCTAATGTCAAACATAATTGATACAACAACACAAAATATTTCAGGAAGAACAACTGTAAATTTCAACTCAAACTGGCGTTTTAAGAAGCTTACCCAAAAGGACGGTCTATCCGAACTTGCTTTTGAATTGTCAGATTTCGACGATAGCACATGGACTGAAATTTCTCTGCCCCACACATGGAACAGCATTGACGGTGCAGACGGAAAGTCGGGCGACGGTGAAGAAAAAGAGGGGTATTACCGGGGAATCGGCGGATACAGAAAGACATTTTATTTTCCCGAAAGCGAGTACGGTGGAAAATCCATTTTTATTGAGTTTGCGGGCGCAAACACCGTGACAGAACTTTATGTCAACGGCAGCTTTGCGGGCAGGCACGAGGGTGGTTATTCGGCTTTCCGATTTGATATTACAACCCTCATTAAGCTTGATTCGGAAAACATCTTCGCCGTCAAAGCAGACAATGCTCCGACAGATTATATTGCACCGATTACGGATCAGGGCGACTTTACAAAAATGGGCGGCATATACCGTGATATGAAAATCATTGCGGCAGAGCCTGTACATATTGACCTTATGGATTTCGGCTCGTCTGGAATTTATGTTACGCCGAAAAACATCTCTGAAAACCATGCCGATACGGACGTCCTTGTAAAACTGTCAAATGACGGCACGGAAAACAAATCGGTAATCGTCACCTTAAATATTCTTGATGCAGACGGCTGTGCTGTTTCCTCCGAAAACCAGGAAATCATTCTGCCTGCAAATGAAAAATCTCAAGCGGAATTTACCCTGCCTGTCAATGCTCCGATTTTATGGGACGGTATGAAAAACCCTTATCTTTATACTGCGGAAATTACTATTGAGGCAGACGAAAAAATTCTTGATGGATATAAACAAAATTTCGGCATACGGACATATCATATTGACCCCGAAAATGGCTTTTTCCTCAATGGAAAATATCTCGATTTACACGGTGTGAACTATCATCAGGACAGTTTTGAAAACGGCTGGGCAATGACGGACGAACAACGGGAACGGGACTACGGCATGATCAGGGAAATGGGCTGCACCTCGGTGAGAATGGCGCATTATCAGCACGACCAATACGAATATGATCTTTGCGACAGATTTGGAATTACTGTCTGGACGGAGATCGGGATTATCAACAAAATGTCTGCTGGCGAAAACGATGACCTTACTGTTTCGGATAAATTTGCGGATAATGCAAAGCAGCAGCTTACCGAACTTATCCGCCAGAATTATAATCATCCGTCTATAATCGTATGGGGGATTTCAAACGAACTTCATCAAATAACAGACGAAATTTACAGCATATACACCGAGCTTAGCGAACTTGCAAACAGGGAGGACAAAACCCGTCTTACCACATTTGCCGACAATCAATTCTTTGGAAGATTTTTAGAACTTCCCACAGACGTAGTGGGATACAACAGATATTTCGGCTGGTACAAGGAAGCCGGCCCTGCTGAAAAATTCGGGGAATGGCTCGATTTATACCACGGCACAAAAGAGAGCCGTCCCATATGTGTTTCTGAATACGGCGGCGGTGCGGCAATATCCCAATTCAAGGATAACATTGACTGGCTGACAGACATTGACCCATGGGGCGAACGCCACTATCAGAATTACCAATCGGCAATGCACGAAAAAATCTGGGCACAGTTTGCCCAAAGACAGTATCTTTGGGGCAAATATATCTGGTGTATGTTTGACTTTGCTTCCGACGGCCGTCAGGAGGGAGACACCATGGGACAGAACGACAAGGGGCTTGTTACCCGTGAGCGTATCCCAAAGGATTCCTTTTATTTTTATAAATCCGTGTGGAATGACGAGCCCATGCTTCATCTTACGGAAAAGGGATTTTGCCGCCAGGGAAATATTATTCCACAGATAAAGGCATACTCAAATGCAGACAGCGTGGAATTATTCATAGACAGCGTTTCACAGGGGATCATAAAGCGTACCCAGCTTGACAGCGCATTTTCGACGGTATTTACCTGGGAAAATATCGAGATTGCAGAGGACAGAGAAAGCAAAATACTTGTAAAAGGTCTTTTTACGGACGGAACGGTTTTGCAGGATAATTATTATTAAGTTATGTCATGAATTTGATATTTTCGAAATGAATTTGGTTTTATTTTGATGTGAGTCACGTAAAATTGAGATATCAAAACATTTAATGTTTCATATATCAGGCTTTACCGGAAGCAGCAAAACAGTCATACGTTTTGTTTCCGGAAGATAACATTAAGATTTCTCAAAAAGGAGGTTGAGTAAATGAAATCTAAATTTCTCAAAAAGTGCGTGACACGTGTATTAGTATTTGCAATGGTTATGACAAGTATTTGTTCTGACGCGTCTACATATGCAAATGCTGCTGCCAAGGTGAAACTAAACAAGACGAGTCTTTCTTTAAAGAAAGGAAAATCGGCAGCATTAACTTTGAAGAACAACAAGGCAACGGTAAAATGGAGCAGTTCAAATGCGAAAATCGCAGCCGTCAGTTCAATCGGCAAGGTAAAAGCAAAAAACTATGGTATTGCTACAGTAACAGCGAAAGCAAACGGCAAAAAATATCAGTGCAAAGTTTATGTATACAAGAAAGCTTATAAGGTTGCAAAGAACAAAACTGTCACTGTAAAAAACAAAAATGCTAAGTGGAAAGTAGAGTCCGGCAAGAACCTTGTAAGTATTCAAAGCAAGAATAAAACAGGCGCGGTTATAAAAGGTAAAAAAGCCGGAACGGCTTATGTCAGTGCAAAAGCAGGCAAGAAGACGGCATTATATAAAATCACAGTAAAAGAGACGACTGTGAATCCGACAGAACAGCCGACAGCAGCTGCAACAGGACTGCCGACGGCAAGTGCAATAGGACAGCCGACGACATATCCAACAGGACAACCGACAACTACTGATCCGACGGGGCAACCGACAACTACTGATCCGACGGGACAGCCGACAACTGATCCGACAGGACAGCCGACAACTGATCCAACGGGGCAGCCGACAACCGATCCGACGGGTCAGCCGACAACCGATCCGACAGAACAGCCAACAGAACAACCGACAGAGGAACCGATAACAGAGGGTGAAAAGCTATCCTATGATGATTATGAACTTCAGTGGTCAGATGATTTTGACGGAGATACATTGAACCGGGATGACTGGAATGTGGAAGAACACGCTCCAGGCTGGGTAAATTCTGAGTTACAGGAATACGTTGATTCCGACAAAAATATTTATGTGAAAGATGGAAATCTGGTATTGAAACCCATCAAGACAGTAGATAAGAAAGGGAATGTATCCTATACATCAGGAAGAGTTAACACGCAGAACAAGCATGATTTTAAATATGGTTTATTCGAAGTAAGGGCGAAAGTTCCGGAAGGAAAGGGATATTTACCGGCATTCTGGATGATGCCTACGGATGAAAATCTGTATGGTCAGTGGCCGAGATGTGGCGAGATAGACATCATGGAGGTTATGGGACAGCAGAATAACAAACTATATGGAACGATTCATTACGGCAATCCACACAATGAAAGCCAGGGAACTCATGTATTAAGCGAAGGAAACTATACAGATGAATACCACACATTTTCATGTGAATGGGAGCCGGGCAAGATAAAATGGTATGTAGACGGCATTCTTTTCCATGAGGAAAGCGACTGGTACTCTACGACAGAGGGTCAGGGTACAGTTACCTATCCGGCACCATTTGACCAGCCATTTTACATGATTCTGAATCTTGCCGTAGGTGGAAGCTGGGTTACGAATCCGGATGAAAATACAGATTTTGAGAATGCTGCCTATGTCATTGATTATGTAAAAGCATATCAGAAAGACAGCTATGATGAAAATGTAACCAAACCAATTAAAGAAGTCATTCTGAGAGATCCTGATAAAAATGGCAACTACATTATCAATGGAGATTTTGCAACTGCCGAAAGTCTGACGGATGATACTGATTGGGCATTCATGAATGCAAATGGCGGAGAAGCAACTGCAGAGATTAAAAATAATGCCATCTTTATCGATACTACAAATGCCGGAGAAGTAGACTACAGTGTACAGCTGGTACAGCCAAACCTGCCAATGCAGAAAGGGGCAACATATGAAATTTCCTTTGATGCTTATGCAGATGAAGCAAGAACAATGGGAGTTAAGGTTTCTGCACCGGATAATGGATGGGCGGTATACGGAGGTCCATGGACAACGGAGCTGACAACAAGCAAACAGACGTATAAATATTCTTTTAGAATGATGAAGGATGATGATGCAAACGGCCGACTGGAATTTAATATGGGTGCCGCAGGTTCTACAGCAGGAATCCATATCAGCAATGTAAAAGTAGAAAAGACAGACTACAAACCGATTATAGAAGGAGCCGACAAAACCATCCTGGCAGATGGCAATTATGTATACAATGGCGGATTCCAGGAAGGAGAAGGCCGTCTCGGATACTGGGAGGTTGTCAAAGCTGCTGGAGCAGATGTTTTTGTAACAAACGACACAATGGATCGCCGATTAAAAATTGTGAATGACGGTGATACAGATGTAATCGTAAAACAGCCTGGTCTGGCGATTACCGGTGGTGTAAACTATGTTTTGAGTTTTGACGCACAGGCGGATTCCGCAAAGGAACTTAAAGTAGTGATTGCAGGTCAGACCTATATAGCTGCACTTACGTCAGAGAAGGATTCCTATTCCTATAAAATTACAACGGGAGCAGAGATAGACAATAAGGACATTGCTTTCTATGCAGGAAAGGGCACCACATATCTGGATAATGTAAGACTGGTAGAGGATACTCTGATTAAAAACAGTTCCTTCAATGCCGGATTTGCGGGTTATGAACCATATGTTGACAGCAGTGCCGGTGCAAGTTATGTCGTTGACAGCCTGAACGAAGACAATGCGGCAAACTTTGGCATTTCGAATACCGGAGACATGGACTGGAAGATTCAGTTAAAGCAGAATAACGTGGAAATGGAACAAGGACAGTGGTACAGACTGAAATTAGACGTAAAATCCACACTGGACAGAAAGTTCATGTATGCAATCCAGGAAAATGGCGGCAGCTGGACACC
Source organism: uncultured Jutongia sp. (assembly GCA_964471335.1). Taxonomy (GTDB): domain Bacteria; phylum Bacillota; class Clostridia; order Lachnospirales; family Lachnospiraceae; genus Jutongia. The sequence goes on along the minus strand of CAYYGS010000077.1, from coordinate 2,981 downwards.
ATATGTCCAGAAAATCGTAGATATCACAGAAGACTGGCAGACATTTACGACAGAGTTCCAGATGAAAGAGGAAACAGACCTTAAGGCTGTACTGAGTCTTTCCATGGGTGCCGTAGGAGGAATCCAGATCACGGAACGACATGATATTTACATTGACAATATTTCTCTGGAAAAGATTGATGAACCGGAATTTGATCCATCAGAGCCGGGTGAGAACCTGCTGAGTAACAGTGATTTCTCCGGAACATTTGAGGATGCATGGACGGAGACAATCGCAAACTGGGAGGATCTTACAGCAGAAGCTGACAGAACGATTCAGGATGGTTCTATCATATATGATATAAAGAATCCCGGTACAGATGATTGGCATGTTCAGTTAAAGCAGAGTGGTATTCGATTAGAGGCAGGAGAGACATATGAAGTTACTTTCAAAGCGACATCGACAGTAGCCAGAACAATTAAAACGGGAGTAATGAGTACGAAGTACGACTGGTATGGCGGATCGGATGTGGCACTTGATGCAAATAAAGAAAAGACTGTGACATATGAATTTACGATGGAAGATGGAGATTCCGGCGCTGACTTCTTCATCTCCATGGGACAAATCAAAGATGTTGACACACCGGCATCTGTCATAACCATATCTGATTTAAGTTTGGTTAAGAAATAACTATTCTTGTAACACTTTGTAAGATTTCATCCTAAAAAAGGGCGGCTGCATTAATATGCAGCTGCCCTTTCAATTTTTATTCCAGTTACTGCAGTAATTCAAATCCCGATATTTTTTCGGAGTCATGCCGACAAAGTTTTTGAATAACTGTGTAAAATGACTTTGAGAAGAAAAAGACAGATAATTTGCAATTTCTATCAGGCTGTAATCACTGAATTTTAAAAGATGCTGCGCCTTCTCGATTTTCTTTTCGCGGATAAAATCGCTGATGGAAGTTCCCATTTCCTGTATAAAGAGACGTGACAGGTAACTTGATGATAATCCGGTATATTCCGCGAGATTTTCAATGGTAATCCGCTCCTTAATATTGGCATAAATATAGTCAATACACATGGTGACTGGCTTTGTTGTTCCTAAACTTTTCTGTACAAACTTCATTTTTCCGGTGAAATCCAAAACCATACGGTCATGCAAACTGATGATGGCATTGTCTGCATGAATTTTGTCGAGCTTTAGAATATAAAAATCACTGAGCCTGTACGCCTGTTCCATCTCCATTCCATTTTCAACGCAGAGACGGGTTATGATAGCAGCTGTAATGACAAAATGATATTTCAGATTTGTGATAGGGTCATGAGAAAGCACGCCAACACCATTGAGATTGCCAAACCGCTTCTGCTCGCAATTCTGACGGACCGCTTCAATATCTCCGGAGCATACAGCATGATAAAAACTCTTTTCCTCTGTGTCATTACGGTGGTATAGTTCATCCTCGCTAACCTGCGTCTCAAATTGGGACCATTCTTTCTGTATATCCAAAAAAAGACCTCCTCCTTCTCTCGTGATAGGAATTTCGTTTTCTGCCTTTGCATTCAAAAAATTTATTATTTTGCTTTTCATTATAAACACTTTTACCGAGAATCACAACAAAGGATTTTATTCTGATTTCATGAAAAATGTCGCATTCCCAAAATATTGTATTTTCGTGACAAAATTTGACAGAAATGCTATAATGTTTATAAATAATTTTTTTCTTTAGGAGGGTCTTATATGAAAAATGAAGAGTATACAGAAAAAACGCTGATATTCAACCCCGGAGGGTTTATTCTGAAGCTGATTTTTTCGATAGTATTTACAATTGGCGTAGGCTATTATGCCAGTGACAGCATGTCTGAAAGCGGCGGTATCCTTTATGTTATTGCCATCTATGCGATCCTTTTTGTCGCGTCATGGTTTATGGCGTCCCTTTTCGGCTTCTGTATCAAGACAACAGGGAATTACCTGATAGCAGTTATACTTATGATCGTGTTGTTGATTGTATTTTCAGCAGGATCTCAATTGCTCCTTAAAAAAAATAAAATAGCGGGATCTGTTGCAGAGCTTATTTTTATTATTGCGCTGATATGGCTGCCGATAAACGACATACGAAAAGCGATACTGTACTTTAAAAACACAATATAAAAATGTTTCACTCAACTAAATAATCTGTAAAAAAGAGCTATTCCGGCTATAACCTGTGCTATGAGTATCGCAGGCATTCCGATCACAAAATACCAATGCTTCGTCTTATGCCTGAACAAATACATTCCTGCCCATGTTCCTACGCTCCCGCCAAGAATGCTGACCAAAAACAACACTTTCTCCGGAATCCTCCAAGCGTGTCTCCTTGCCTTTGATTTATCTATACACATCACAGCCAGTCCAATGATATTCATGATCACCAGATACCCTGCCAGAATCCACAATATATTTTCTGTCACTGCTTAACTCTCCAATCTCATTATCACACAATCATACAAAATGCACTCTAACACTTTAAAATCCTTAAAGTCTTTTCGTCCTTCTCCCCGCCATAAAACTTATCAAGCACCTTCTGAAAAATATCGTCTTCTGGTACTGCCTCCGCAAAAAGGGTCATACAAGATCTGAGTTTCAGATAATCAGGCGAACCAAACACCTGATATGCATCATTAGTATTTAATGTCAGGAGTACATTTGAAATCTCCCGTAAATTTTTGCCCAAATATGGATGGTTATAGTATTCCTTCGCTTCCTCAATACTCTTTATCGAAAACTTATGTGAAGTCGCAGTCATTCCAAGCCCGGCTATCTGAGGAAATATATACCACATCCAATGCGACTTCTTTTGTCCAAGCGATACCTCCGAATATGCAGTGCTATAGGAGCGCCGCTGTTCTTTTACAAATCTTTGCAAATCATATTGATCTTCCATAACTGTCCTTCCTTTACTCGGTACAACCACGAGCGTCACGCTTCGCGAGACTGCTCGGGTTCGCGGGCGCGCTCGGAT
>CAYYGS010000076.1:0-10048 GCA_964471335.1 uncultured Jutongia sp. | reverse complement strand
AGCCGTAGCCACCGCTACGCCGTCGCTTTTCTTTCTTGTAGCTGAAACAATTATCTTGTGTGAATATATCAGAAATTTAATATCCGTTGTACTAGTGTTGGTGGCGATTGAAAATTTTATGTTCATGATTTTATTCAATATTTAAAAGAATTTATACGATTTTAGCACTCACCACTTGACGTGGCTAACAAAAAGTGATATATTTTCTGTCAGATCGGGAAAGATATTAAAAATGGCAACGTGAAAGGGGTGTTTTTATGAATATCAGCAGATTTACCACAAAATCACAAGAGGTGGTCCAGGCAATGGAAAAGGTTGCTATGGACCACGGTCATCAGGAGATGGGGCAGGATCACCTTCTGTCTGCCATGCTTCAGGTAGAGGGCAGTCTGATCCCGAAATTGATTGAGAAGATGGACATCAATATAGATGCCTTTGCCGCACAGGTGGATGGCATTCTGACGAAGCGGCCTAAGGTGTCCGGAGGTGACATGCGCATTGATCGGTATTTGAATGAGGCACTGATTTATGCAGAGGAAGAGGCACAGCGGATGGGAGACGAATATGTTTCCGTCGAGCATTTATTTCTGAGTGTAATGGCACATCCCAGCCGCGAGGTGAAGGAGCTCTTCCGACAGTGCATGATAGACCGTGAGCGCTTCCTGCGTGCTCTGTCAGAGATTCGTGGAAATCAGCGCGTTACAAGCGATAATCCGGAGGCGACATATGATGCGTTGGAAAAATATGGATATGATCTGGTGGAACGCGCCAGAGACGGCAAGCTGGATCCTGTCATTGGAAGGGATAATGAGATTCGTCATATCATACGGATACTCTCTCGGAAGTCAAAGAATAATCCGGTCCTGATCGGTGAGCCGGGCGTTGGTAAGACAGCGGCTGTCGAGGGGCTGGCACAGCGTATTGTTAAGGGAGATGTGCCGGAGGGATTAAAGGATAAGAGGATCTTCGCACTGGATATGGGTTCTCTGGTAGCAGGAGCCAAATATCGTGGTGAGTTCGAGGAGAGATTGAAGGCACTTTTAGAGGAGGTCAGAAAGAGCGACGGCCAGATCATCCTCTTTATTGATGAGCTTCATACCATTGTGGGAGCAGGGAAGACAGAGGGCTCTATGGATGCAGGTAATATGCTAAAGCCAATGCTTGCGCGGGGGGAGCTTCACTGTATTGGTGCGACAACGCTTGATGAGTACCGCAAATATATTGAGAAGGATGCCGCATTAGAGAGACGTTTCCAGCCCGTTATGGTGAGTGAGCCGACGGTGGAAGATACGATTTCTATTCTGCGGGGGATCAAGGAACGGTATGAGGTGTTTCACGGAGTCAAGATTACAGACAGTTCTCTGGTGGCGGCTGCTACACTGTCAAACAGGTATATCTCGGACCGCTTCCTGCCGGATAAGGCGATTGATTTGGTAGACGAGGCCTGTGCAATGATCAAGACAGAGCTTGACAGTATGCCGGCGGAATTAGATGAAATGAACCGGCAGATTATGCAGCTGAAAATTGAGGAGCAGGCGTTGAAAAAGGAGACGGATAATCTCTCAAAGGAGCGGCTGGATGATCTGCAGAAGGAACTGGCAGAATTGCAGGATGAATTTAACCGTCAGAAGGCGCAGTGGGAGAGCGAGAAAGCCCAGGTAGATAAGGTCAGCAAATTAAAAGAGGAACGCGACCAGCTGCGTAATGAAATGGAGCAGGCGCAGAGCAATGGCGATTATACAAGAGCAGCAGAGATCCAGTATGGCCGTCTGCCGGAAATTGAACGCCAGCTGCAGGATGCGGAAGGGGATGCAAAGGAGCAGTCAGGTGAGGCTTCTATGGTACAGGAGGCGGTGACAGAGGAAGAGATTGCTAAAATCATTTCCCGATGGACGGGGATACCAATCGCAAAGCTGACAGAAGGAGAGCGTGAGAAGACGCTCCATCTGGAGGAGGAACTGCATAAGCGCGTTGTGGGACAGGACGAGGGAGTAAAGCTTGTTTCGGAGGCGATTCTGCGTTCAAAGGCCGGGATCAAGGATCCGGGTAAGCCGATCGGTTCCTTTCTGTTTCTGGGGCCTACCGGTGTGGGAAAAACGGAACTTGCCAAGACGCTTGCCAAAGCTCTGTTTGATGATGAAAATAACATGGTGCGTATTGATATGAGTGAATATATGGAGAAGTACTCTGTGGCACGCCTGATCGGAGCGCCTCCGGGATATGTCGGCTATGAAGAGGGAGGCCAGTTGACGGAGGCTGTGCGGCGGAAGCCATATTCTGTCGTGCTTTTCGATGAGATCGAGAAAGCGCATCCGGATGTGTTTAATGTGCTTCTGCAGGTGTTGGATGATGGGCGCATCACAGATTCCCAGGGAAGGACCGTTGATTTTAAAAATACGATATTGATCCTTACATCTAATATTGGTTCCACATATCTGCTGGATGGTATTGATGATGACGGGGAGATCAGCAGTGAGGCCAGGGAAAAGACAATGGAGGCGCTTCGGGCGAGCTTCCGGCCGGAATTTTTAAATCGACTGGATGAGACGATTTTATTCCGTCCATTAAATAAGGAAAATATTGCTGGTATTATCCGGATTTTGCTGCAGGAATTAAACGGACGCCTGAAGGATCGTGAGCTGGAGGTAGAATTTACCAGAGAGGCAGAGATGTTAATTGCAGAGGAGGCTTACGAACCGGCCTTTGGAGCCAGGCCGCTGCGACGCTTTATCCAAAAACATGTGGAAACACTGCTGGCAAGGCAGATTTTGGAGGATAAGGTGCATGCGGGACAGACGGTTGTTATTGACGCGGAAGGGGAACAGCTGATTTGCCGTTGAATATACGCTCGTGGTTACAGGAATAGATTGACGGATTGGCTAAAAATTGTTATTATAGAATAAGATAGTGTAGTATGCTTTGCAGGCCTGTATCCGTGCGTCGCCGGTGAAGGGTTGTAAATGCATATTGTCTCATTTTTATTGGGACAAGAATATAAAACGCGGCGCAGAAAAGAGGAAAAATATGAATAAGAACCTGAGACGAAGGATTTGGCGGCGTTCCGTCAGCGTCCTATTGGCTTCTTCTATGGTACTTTGTTCTCCTGCGACAGAGAATGGTCTGTTGTCAGGGATTCTTTCAGGTATCAGTTTTCATGTGGAAGCAGCTGCTATTACTGACGACACAATACTAAACAGCAGTGTTGTGCCGGATGCGACGCTTCTGAAATATCTGCAGGATACGGTTGTGGCAGAGGCATCTAAGTCTGGAGTATCATTGAATTCTGCAAATTTGACGATTAAGAATCTGTCAGATTATACGCAACAGATTAAGCTGACGATTCCCGCAGGGGTAAGGGATTTGACAGGGCTTGGATATGCCAAGTTTGCAGCAGAATTTGATGTCAGTGCATGTAACATGCTGACTTCTGTCGGTAAAAGCAATTTTGAGGAATGTGCGATGACAAAGGTTACACTGCCTTCTTCCGTGACAAGAGTCGAGGAGAATGCCTTTAAGTACTGCAGATCGCTGTCAGACATCAATATTGGCAACCTTACTTATATTGGAGAAGAGGCATTTTCGGGCTGTAATTCTATCACGGATTCCGTAATAGCCGACTTAAAGGATAGCCTTCAATATCTGGGCAGCGGAGCCTTTCGTGGATGTTCCGGCATTACGGCGGCGAAGGTGCCTGTCATCAGTGATAGTACGGTCAGCCATACGGTGCCAAAGCAGCTTTTCGATAACTGTACGGGCTTGCAGCAGGTTTCCTTTATGGATAGTTCACTCACGGGAATCGGAGATTCGGCATTTTCCGGTACCGGCGGAAGCGGGAAGAATGCAAAACTGGAATTTCGTCAGGGAAATACAGGTACATATGGGGACCGTCTGCCGGCCACTGTTAACACGATCGGGGTATCAGCGTTTTCCGGCTGCAAGATCAAGTCCCTTGACCTGTCAAATACAAAGGTGACAAGAATTGCTAACAGTACCTTTTATCAGGCAGATCTCAGCCAAAAGATTATTTTGCCGTCACAGTTGCAGCGTATTGGGGATGAGGCATTTTATAAGTCAAACCTGCGCGAGATTGATATGCCGAACACGGTGATAGAGATTGGCAAGAAGAGTTTTAAGTCTACACCGAATCTGGGAAAGGTCGTCCTGTCTAAGGAGATCCAGATTATACCGGAGGAAGCATTTCAGGGTGCCGGGGATGGCACAGAGGACAGTAGCAGCGGATATGTTGATGAAAACGAAGAGGAGGAGACGCCGGATATTGTCCGTCTGACAGTGAGCTTTCATGACAGCCAGGCTTCTGACAGCAAAATTAAGGAAATCGAAGGTTCTGCATTTAACGCGAGTTCGTTAGAGAACGATTTTATCAAAGATTTAAAGAGTTTGACGAAGATAGGTGATTTTGCATTCGCGTATGCGGACTTTGAGACATTGACGATTCCTTCCTGCGTTGAGGAGATTGGTAAATCTTCGTTTAATGGTATGTATTATCTGCGGGAGGTAACATTTGCACCCGGCAGCAAGGTGACAGAGCTTCCTGACAGAGTATTTGGAGGTGACAGGGCGCCGGATCAGGCATCTGGAAAATATATGACATACGGTGACCTGATTTTGAAAAAGGTACAGCTTCCGGAGAAGTTAAAGAAAATGGGAACACAGACCTTTGCATTTTGTGCTTCTCTTGAAACGATGGGATATCCCGGCAAGATGGAAGAGGGGAAGATCCAATTTCCAAATACCCTTACGGAAATGGGTGAGGAGTGTTTCAGACAGTGTGGAAGCTATAAGGAGACAGAGTCGAATGCATTTTACAATTTTTATTTATGGTCGCCTCTGGGGATTCTTCTGGGAAATGTAACCGCGAATCAGAAAATGACAGGACTGAAAGAAGTAATTCTGCCGGACAGCCTGACAACGGTAGGGGCCAGGGCCTTTTCTGAAAATATCACGATGGATAAGATTGTCATCGGAAACGGTCTGAAGGAGATTCCGGAGTCTATGTGCAGCAACTGTGGTGGCGTAGAGACGAGGGATGATACTGTAGAGAAACATTTTCCAAAGACAAATGAAGAGGAAGGAATCGCTGGCAGGGATGGAAAGCCTGTCCCGTATATTGGACTTCGGGAGATTACTTTTTCAGATAATGTAGAAAAAATTGGTGCTTCGGCGTTCAGCAGATGTTTTGCATTACAGGGATTTACCTCTGTGACAGGTTCCATCAGTTCAGCGGGTGATTTGCCCAAAAATCTGAAAGAGATCGGAGACAATGCTTTCGCAGAGTGTAAGAGCCTGACCGCTGTTCGATTTCCGACAGCGCTTGAAACGATCGGGGCAAGTGCATTCCGTGAGGCCTCTCAGGATATCAGCGAACAGTACTATGGAAATTTTTATACATATCATCAGTATTATGGACTGCAGAAAATTGATTTTACTTATGCAACGAATCTGAACACGATTGGAGAGAATGCGTTCCAGAGGACGGCAATTGACCAGATCAGCTTTCCGGATTCTGTAAAGCAAATTCCGGCAAGCATCTGTGAGGACTGCTACAATCTGTCCACAGTGATAATGGGCAAGGATGTGTCTGACGTAGGAGCCAGGGCGTTTTATGATTGTTACAGCCTGTCATCCGTGACGATTCCGTTGTCAGCTAGTTGGGACAGTACATTATTCTCAGGTTCTACCGCAAATAGAAATGGAAAACTTACTGTTTCATCTACTTCTGTGGAGGAAAATATTGATGTCATCTACGGCAGAGAAAACACATTGAACAGCAATTGTTTCCATAGTTTTCCGGATGTGTCTATGACGCTGACAGATATGACAATGGATGAGAATGATCCGAAGAGCGATCTGTTGAAGAACGATGTGAATAAATTTATCAAAGCATCCAGAGAAGAGGGCAGCAACTTCATTACCTTATTTGGTAAGGAAGAGGGAGAGACAACAATTAAATTGACAGGACTGCTTGATCTGCGTGAGATGGAATTGAATAATCAGGATGTTACCATCACAATTTCACAGAATTACAAGGTAAATGTAAAACGTGTTCCTATTACGAAGCTGACCCTGTCCTCTGAGAATTTAACGAACGAGGCTGGAGAAGACGTGCTGTATCTGAATGGCTACGGCGCAGGTACGGTTGACGTTTCAGCACTCTATGAGCCGGAGGATACGACAGATCATGTGACATGGTCCATAGATAATTCAGCGGTTGCTGCTATTTCCACGGCAGAGCCGGAGCAGAAGGACGGCAGTTCCACAATCCAGGTGACGGCAGGCCAGTACGGAGAGACAGAACTTACGGCGGCTTCTGCTGCGAATACCACCGTGGCAAAGTGCAAGGTGCGTGTCCGTGTGCCGGCAAGCAATGCCGAGATTTCCGATACCAATCTCACATTAGATGCCGGGGTGAGCCATAAGCTTGATCTGACACTGACATATAGTGAGGAGTTAGAGGAAACAGCAAAGAATTACCCGGATGTTTATGAATTCACTTCAAGTGATGATACAGTTGTACGGGTGGATCCAAGGACCGGAGAATATACAACGCTTGCAGATGGAACGGCTGTTATTACCGTGAAGAGCCTGGTGACAGGTCATTCGCTTAGCTGTACCATTACAGTAAAAGCAGGATATCTTCCGGAGGCAGAGAGTGTTGCGGTAGTTAAAAACTCCTCCGCTACTTATGAGAACGATACACTGATTATGCATGTTGGTGATACCGTGAAGGTGACAGCAAATGTTCTTCCGAGTGTTGCCGATCAGACAGTTACATGGAGCAGTTCAGACGAGGCGGTTCTGACGGCAAAGGATGGTGAGATCAAAGCCTTCAAGGCCGGCAGCGCGACAGTGACAGCAACGGCTGCAAATGGAGTCAGTGGAAGCTGCGAGGTGCTGGTAAAAGCAAGTGTGGAGTCTGTCACTCTGTCGGAGACGACGCTGAAGATGACGGTTGGTGAAAGAAAATCCCTGACGGCTAAGGTGTTGCCGGAAGAGGCAGAGCAGAAGGTAGAATGGAAGAGCAGTAACGAGTCTGTTGCGACAGTATCCGATGGTGGCGGTATCGAGGCATTGAAGACAGGTAAGACTACAATTACGGTAACCGCGGAAGGCAACAAGACAGCGACATGTGAGGTGACCGTTTCTGCCAAGACGGAATCTGTGAAATTTGCAGAGGAAAATGCGAAAATGAAGGTGGGTGAGTCCAAGAAGCTTGCTGTTACTATACTGCCAGCTGATGCGAATCAGGAACTTCTTTGGACATCCAGCGATGAAAAGCTTGCCAAAGTAGATAAGACAGGAACTGTGACAGCGTTAGCTCCCGGATCGGTAAGTATTACGGCAGCCAGCGCAGATGGTGTCACGGCAAGCTGTACAATAACGATTACAGCGCCGGCATTGGGACTTAAGATCCGTGCTACGAACGGAAGTACTTCCAAGATCTACGTTAAGAAGAAAAGCAGTCTCAGCCTGAGTAAGTTCTACACGAATAGTAACTGTACAGATACCTTCAAATTCACTGCTAAGAAGAGTAAAGCAGGTTCCGTGACGGCGGATGGTCAGGTGACGACAAAGAAGCCGGGAAAACTGGTTGTGACATTGACAGCATATTCTGACCAGGATATGAAGGAACAGTCAGCACAGGCCAAATTTACAGTTTATGTGCTTAAGAAGAATAAAAAAGCCAAGAAGATTTCTGTAAGTGGAAAGAAGGTAGTTGGCGTAGATGAGCAGATTGGCCTGACTGCAAAGCTGAAACCGGGCAAGGCTACCTCGAAAGTGAAATGGAGCAGTAAGAATCCATCTGTGGCTACCGTAGATGAGTACGGTGTTGTAACGGGCGTAGCAGCAGGTAAGGTGAAGATCACGGCAAAGATCTCTAAGAAAAAGAAAAAGACAATTACCGTGACAGTGAATGCTGCTCCAGCAGAGCCGGAGGTCAAAGCATAAAAGGCGAGAAGCCGCCATGTTTCAGGGGGAAAGGGAAAAATTGCAAAAAAATGAAAAAATTGTAAAATAACACTTGCATTTTTCCAAAGAATGGGTATACTAATAATTAGTAGTGCAAGACATAATCAAAATGTCGATATCATGCATTACTAATTCCCCCCTCTGAGAATAAAATGTCAGTGAAGAGCCGTTTCTTAAATACATTTTAGGGAACGGTTCTTTTATTGTTGTTTTTTCATGTATAGGATTATATTAGTGTTTTGTGCATTTTGCGAGAGGCATTCAAAAGTGGGAAGGAAAGGATATATTTATGAATTTTGAAGAAATGTGTCTGGATCCGCGTATCATGCGCGCGGTGACAGAGATGGGATTTGAGGCGGCCAGTCCGATCCAGGCGAAGGCCATACCTGTGGCTTTGGAGGGCGCAGATATGATTGGACAGGCGCAGACGGGAACGGGGAAAACGGCAGCGTTCGGAATTCCTCTATTACAGAGCGTGGATCCGCATAATAAGAAGCTGCAGGCAATGGTGCTTTGCCCGACCAGAGAACTGGCGATACAGGTGGCGGATGAGATACGTCGTCTGGCTAAATTTATGCATGGTATCAAGATTCTGCCGATTTATGGAGGGCAGGAAATCAGCAAGCAGATACGGTCACTGAAGGGCGGAGTACAGGTAGTAATTGGTACTCCGGGACGTGTGATTGATCATATCCGCCGCCGTACCCTGAAGATGGATTATCTGGGGATGATGGTGTTAGATGAAGCAGATGAGATGCTGAATATGGGTTTCCGTGAGGATATTGAATTGATTCTTTCCCATTTGCCGGAGGAGAGGCAGACCCTTTTGTTTTCTGCAACAATGCCAAAACCTATTATGGAGATCGCGGGCAATTATTTAAAGAATCCTGAGGTCATTAAGGTGGTTAAAAAGGAGCTGACCGTTCCGCAGATTGAGCAATATTATTACGAGGTCAATCCGCGGAAGAAGAGCGAAGTGCTTTCACGTTTGCTGGATATGTACGACCCGGCTCTGTCACTCATTTTCTGTAATACCAAGAGGAAGGTAGATGAGCTGGCGGCTGACCTGAAGGGGCGGGGATACTTTGCAGAAGGACTGCATGGGGATATGAAGCAGTCGCAGCGGGATCGTGTCATGAAGGGCTTCCGCACCGGCAAAACGGATATTTTGATTGCGACAGATGTAGCAGCAAGAGGGATTGATGTAGATGATGTTGAGGCGGTTTTTAATTATGATATCCCGCAGGATGACGAGTTTTATGTACATAGGATAGGAAGAACAGGACGCGCGGGAAGAACAGGGCGTGCCTTTAATCTGGTAGTAGGGCGAGAGATATATAAACTCAAAGATATTCAGAGATATTGTAAGACGAAAATCAAGCGTATGCCGATCCCATCAGTGAATGATGTGACCAATATCAAGGCGGAGAAGATCCTGGAGAGAGTATCGTCATTGATTGATACGGAGGATATCAGTAAGATGGTACGTTTGCTGGATGAGCATTTGGAGGATCAGGATTATACGGCGACAGAGGTGGCGGCCGCACTCCTGCAGATGAATATGGGTGATGGAGATGCCGCAGAACTGGTTCGCCGGGAGGATTTTGGTGATACGGGTGCAGAACCGGGGATGGTGCGGCTCTTTATCAACATTGGCAAAAAGCAGAAGGTGCGCATTGGTGATCTGTTGGGAGCAGTTGCAGGCGAATCGGGCATCGAGGGTAATCTCGTGGGAGCGATCGACATGTATGATAACTATTCCTTTGTTGAGGTGCCGTATGAAAATGCAGCAGATGTGATTGCGGCGATGAAGGATGCCAAAATAAAGGGAAAATCTGTCAATGTGGAACCGGCAAACGGCAATCGGTGAATCTGATATTCTGGTACAATGAATATTAAGCAGTTTTATGTTAAACGCAGGATCGCTTTATTATCAAGAACTTAATTTACAATGTACTAGCCGCTTGACGAGCAGGGATATCGTGTGTATAATAAAAAAAATTAATATATAAACTCTTATTAAGAGTGGTGGAGAGTGTAGGCTCTGTGAAACCACGGC
>CAYYGS010000075.1:5770-10057 GCA_964471335.1 uncultured Jutongia sp. | reverse complement strand
GGAGATACCACGCTCCTTTTCAATTTCCATCCAGTCAGATACGGCGTATTTTGAATTTGCCTTTCCCTTCACAGAACCAGCCGTATTGATTGCACCGCCATACAGAAGAAATTTCTCTGTGAGAGTTGTCTTACCGGCATCCGGGTGGGAAATAATTGCAAAAGTCCTTCTTTTTTCAATCTGTTGTTTTAATTGGTTTTCCGCCATAATATATTACCAAGCCTTTCTATTCTCTTGATTAAGGCGTCAAAAGTTTTTGGCACCATAATCTTATCTTAAATTGATTTCTAAACATGCTATGTTATTATAAGGGATTTTTCTCCGGACTGCAACCTGTCATATTTTTGAAGATTGCCAACAGATACAGCGAAAAGGATGCAAGTTATGCCATCGATTCTTCCGGAGGTGTACTTTCCTTTTTGGAAAGAGTGGGATGAATTATCAAAAAAAGTATGATACAATGAGTCAAAGGAGGGGGAACGTATGAAAAAGAGAAAAAATATTGCTGTAGTATATTTTATTTTGATTTGCTGCCTGCTGATTGGCTGTGGGAATCAGAATCCTGCTTCCACGGATCAGGCATCTCGGGAGGGAGTCTCTGAATCGTCTGTGACAGAGACGGAGGAGCAAAAGAATGCCTCAGCCTCTCCTCAGACAATGTCACAGACAGAAGAACTGCCGCCAGTCTCCCACAGGATCTGTTTTCTTGGGAACAGTCTGATTGACTATGGCAATCAGGCTGGCTTTCTGGAGGATATCGCACGGGGCTATGGGCAGAATATTACAGTGGATCAGATCACATGGGGCGGCGCCTGGCTGCGCGACTATCTGCGTGGGACACTCCTTACCAAAAAGGAGGTCAGAGACAGATTAGGACAGGCAGATATTGTAGTATTTCAGGATTACGGCGGCTGGCAGGGAAAGCAGACGGTTCAGTCAATCCGGCAATTAGAGAAATGGTGCAGTTCGGAGGCGAAGTTTTATTATTATATGTATGAGGATGATCATCTGGAAATGACGTCCTCCGATTACCAAAAATTAAGAAAACTAAATTTATCGTTTATTCCCAAGGGACAGATGATCGAAATGATGTATGAATTTGGCTACACATATGAAGATCTCCATCTGGAAGGGGATTTTCATCCGAATTCTCTGAATGGGTATCTGTCCGCACTGATGATGCATGCTGTACTGTTTCAGGAGAAATGCAGTACCCTGCCGCGTGAGTGGTTTCCGTCTGACCGGACAGAGGAGTCCCGGACGTACACGAGTTTAGATCAGAGTTTTCATGGGAGTACTGCAGATGAGAAGTGGGAAGAATTTCAGAAAATCTGCCAAAAGATGGATGAACTGATCGCAAATCCGGAAAGGCAGGGAACATCTGGCAATGTGACAGTGGTGAAGAGATCACAGAAACTACATCAGAGGATGGAAGATATGATCAAACAATCCGAAGGAGCGGAAGAGTCTGTTGGATTGCCGAAGGAGGCACAGGATGCCGGTCAGCGGTTGGATGGACAGAATACGCAGCCGGGGGCATCGGGAGTGTCGGACAGAATGGTAAAAGAGACACGGGATATCAGTCGAAAGACAGATGGATCGACTGCGCAGCCGGAGGAATCGACGGCTTCTCCCGGAATCCCGGAAAAGTCACAGGTAAAGAATCTGCCGTCTGCTTCTCTCAGGGTATGCCTGGTTGGAAACAGTTTGATTGAGTATGGCAATCAGGCAGCGTTTTTAGAAGATATCGCCTGGGGATACGGGCAAAATATTAAGGTGGATCAGTTTACGTGGGGGGGTATGTATCTGCGCGATTACTGCGGCAAACGATTTCTGCACAAAAATAAATTAAAACGAAAATTGAAAAAGGCAGATATTGTGGTATTTCAGGATTATGGCGGCTGGCAGGGAAAATCAACGGTGCGTTCCATCAAGAAGCTGGAAAAATGGTGTAAAAAGAAAGCGAAATTTTATTATTATATGTATGAGGGAGATGATTATGAAATGTCACCTTCTGATTACCGGAAATTAAAGCAATTAAAATTATCGTTTGTTCCAAAGGGACAGATGATCGACAGCATGTACGGACTTGGCTATCAATATGATGAGCTCCATGTGGAAGGAGATTTTCATCCGAATTCTTTTGATGGTTATCTGTCTGCACTTTTGATGCATGCGGTTCTGTTTGAGAAAAAATGTGTCGAATTTCCGCGGGAATGGTTTCCGGATCAAAGACCAAAAGCACCGGGAATATATAAAGGCCTGGTGAAATATATTCATGCAGATACGAAAGAGGAACGGTGGGAGGAGTTTCAGCGTATCTGTCAGAAGTTGGATGAGCTGACCGTACAGGCGGGGAATTATTGACGATGATGTATAAAAGGACAGGGGGATTGATGTGTTTATTCCAGTCTTTTCGCATTAATGTGTTGTCTAAATGTTTTTTTTGTGATATGCTAGATTTAAGAATAGAAATGTTTTCACTATATTATGATTTACAGGATTCTGGCAGAAAGGAGAGAACGGAATATGCCACAGGAAGGGAATCAGGAGGCTAATAAGGCCGCAAAAGTAAATAAGGCAAAGATGGAAGAAATCAGAAAAAAGGGAAGAATTGAGGGAATGGTTGTTGCCATGAAGCAGCTTGGCAGTACGAAGGAGGAAATTACCCAGAAGCTGGTTGAGATGTTCCATTGTTCGATCAAACAGGCGGAGTATTATTTTGAATCGTACAAGAATAAAAGATCATTCTAAAGCATTTGAATATCTGCTTTACAAGGGGGCAGGACATTAGGTTTGTACTTTCGTTATTTGATAGGAAATACTCGTAATATGGTAGTGTTTCAACGGAAGATTGATGATTCTGCGCCTTTTGTATTCGAAATAAGCTGTGAAAATGGAAGGAGATGAGGCAATTTATGAAAAAGAACAGAAAAAGAGCAGTCGTGCTCGTGCTGATACTTGCGATGACGATCAGTGCTCTGACAGGGTGTATGGGAAATCAGGCTGTCGTTGATATTCATGCAGATGGTACATGCAGCTTTCAGATCAAATATTATTATGAGAAAACAATGCTGGATATGCTTTTAATGGAAGGTACATCTTCTGACTTTGTGTTTACTGCCAGCGGAGACTTCATCCAGGAGACGGAAACACGATATGGTAAGACATACTATTCATTCAGCAGATCATTTTCTTTTTCATCAACAGAGGAGATGAAAGGATTTCTGACGAATGCTGATACCTATTTGGAGACGATGAAAAAGGATTCCAAGAATCCGTCTGTCTATACTCGTGACGATTTTGAGTCGCCGTTGTTTCAGAATGTGACGGTTGATACGACACAGTTTGTCGGCACTCTTGCCGACAGTATGGATATTGGGTCTACTTCCGGAACTGATACGCAGGGCATGCGGGATGTCTGGACGACAACCGGTATTATTTTAGACATCGCGGTGACACTGCCTTCTGCTGTTGTAGAGAGCAATGGAACGGTAAACGGCGCTACGGCCTCCTGGTCTATTGAAAATCTTCCGGTGGACTGGAAGCTGATGGCATTTACCTATGCCGGGACGATGAGTGGCGACACAACGCCTCCAACCATCCAGGGAGCAAAGAATAACGGCCTTTACAATAAAGCGGTTCAGCTTCGGGCTGAGGATGATGTTAATATTAAATCGTTTCAGGTGAACGGGCGGGAACTTGATTTAGCTTTATTTGTTGCAGGAAGTACAGGAAAATATCGCGTAACTGCTACAGATTATGCCGGAAACAGTACAGAAATATCATTCCAGGTGGATAGGAAGTACCCGACGATTCAGGGATTAAAGAGTGGAAAGATTAAGAAAAATGGAATAACACTTCGCTTTAAGGATAATATAGGGATTCGATCTGTCAAGCTGAATGGCAAGAATGTGAACAAGAAGAAAATAACGGTGAAAAAACCGGGAACCTATGTCATCCGGGTAACAGACAAGGCGGGAAATGTGACAAAGCGCAGCTTTCGTATTCGAAAGTATACAAAATAGGAAATTACTCGCAACATAGTGGCATGTAAAAGGGCAAAACGCTGGTTTTGCCCTTTTTGTGGATTGTTTGTAAAATATTAATTTCCTTTAAATTTTGATTCACAGTAGATACAGCGATAGATTCGATTTTCACGGTCTGTCAGCTTAAATTTGTGCGGAAGCTCCTGCTCAATGGAAGTAATACAGCGGGGGTTTCTGCATTTTATAATATTTGTTACAGTTTCCGGCAGAGCAAGCTTACATTTATCGACAATCTTAT
>CAYYGS010000075.1:0-5760 GCA_964471335.1 uncultured Jutongia sp. | reverse complement strand
GTTGATGGTAATGCTGTGATCAAGCACGCCCAGCACATTCAAGTCAATATCTAAGTCTCCCTCGATTTTGATGATGTCCTTTTTGCCCATCTTATTGCTACGGGCATTTTTTATGATGGCAACGGAGCAGTCAGCCTTTTCCAGATTCAGATATTCATAAATCTTCATGGCGCCGCCTGCCTGAATATGATCAATGACAATTCCCTGATTTAAACCTCCGATATTTAACATGGCAATTCCACCTCCAGTAATTTCATAATCAGTGCCATTCTCACATAGACACCCATCTGTGCCTGTTTAAAGTAAACGGCTCTGGGATCCTTATCTACCTCGGTTGAAATTTCATTGACACGGGGCAGAGGATGGAGAACATACATGTCCTTTTTCGCATAACGCATCTTTTCCTCTGTCAGGATGAAGCTGTCTTTCAGGCGGATGTAATCCTCCTCATTGAAGAAACGCTCTCTTTGCACTCGTGTCATATATAAAATATCAAGATCCGGCATGTTCGCCTCCAACTGGTCTGTCTCCAGATACTCGATACCACCTGCATCAAGGACATCTTTTCGCAGATAGCTTGGAATCCGCAGCTCTTCCGGTGAGATCAGCACAAACCGCACACCAGTATAGCGGACGAGTGCGTTCATCAGAGAATGGACAGTACGTCCGAATTTCAGGTCACCACACATGCCAATGGTCAGATGATCCAGACGACCCACCAGTGTTTTGATCGTGAGCAGGTCGGTCAGTGTCTGTGTGGGATGATTGTGGCCGCCGTCACCGGCATTGATGATCGGAATAGATGAATACATGGATGCGACGGTGGGGGCACCTTCTTTTGGATGCCGCATGGCGCAGATATCCGCATAACAGGAGATGACACGAATCGTATCTGCCACACTTTCGCCCTTGGCGGCAGAGCTGGAATCGGCCGATGAAAAACCAAGTACCTGCCCCCCTAAATTAATCATTGCTGCTTCAAAGCTTAAACGGGTGCGTGTACTTGGTTCATAAAACAAGGTTGCTAATTTTTTACCGTCACAGATATGGGAATATCTCGTCTGATCCTTCATAATATCCTGACCAAGAGTCAGAATCTCATCTAACTCCTCTATCGATAAATCTAACGGGCTAATAAGATGTCGCATAGTCTCCTCCTTATTCTTAATTCTGCTTATTATACTACAAATGGGCTCTGATATCAATATTTCCCTTGACTTTTTATGATGTTTCCACAATAATAGTTATGGCTGAGATAACTCTGGCCATTAAATATCGTAAATTTGGCTTTTTGGTATTACAGGAATGGAGGATCTAAATGATAAAGCTATATGAAAACGGTGTATATCTTGTAAATGGAAAGGACATTGTTGAGGCTGATGAGAATGCGGCTGCCGCTCTGCAGCAAAAATGCGGACAGGCTGTATCGCAGGAGGATGCGGCACAGGGCACGATGGCCTATCATATTTTAAAGGAACATAATACATCCGGAAATATGGAGCAGCTTCAGATCAAATTTGATAAGCTGACCTCCCATGATATTACATTTGTAGGAATTATTCAGACAGCACGTGCTTCCGGGCTTGAGAAGTTTCCGATACCATATGTACTGACGAATTGTCATAACAGTCTCTGTGCGGTAGGCGGCACGATTAATGAGGACGATCATATGTTTGGTTTGTCCTGTGCCAAAAAATATGGTGGAATCTATGTACCGCCGCATCAGGCTGTCATTCATCAGTATGCCCGCGAGATGCTGGCCGAGGGAGGGAAGATGATTCTCGGTTCTGATTCCCATACACGCTATGGTGCACTGGGTACAATGGCAATGGGCGAGGGTGGTCCGGAGCTTGTGAAGCAGCTTTTGTCACGCACATATGATATTGCAATGCCCGGCATTGTCGGGATTTATCTGACAGGAAAGCCGCAGAAGGGCGTGGGGCCGCAGGATGTGGCACTTGCCATTATCGGTGCTGTTTTTGCAAATGGCTATGTAAATAATAAGGTAATGGAATTTGTCGGCGACGGCGTGGCAAATCTCTCTGCAGATTTCAGGATCGGTATTGATGTTATGACGACAGAAACGACGTGCCTGTCATCCATCTGGACAACGGATGATACGATTAAGGAGTTTTATGAGATTCATAACCGTCCGGAAGGCTATCAGGAGTTAAAACCTGCTGATGTGGCATATTATGATGGCTTCGTGACAGTAGACCTGTCCAAGATCCAGCCGATGATTGCAATGCCGTTCCATCCAAGTAATGTATATACGATTGAAGAGTTAAATCATAATTTAATGGATATTCTGGGGGATGTGGAGAAGAAGGCTCTCGTGAGTCTTAATAATAATGATATTAAGTATACGATGCGGGATAAGGTGCGTGATGGCAGGCTTTATGTGGAGCAGGGTGTCATTGCAGGCTGTGCAGGCGGCGGTTTTGAAAATATCTGTGATGCAGCAGATATCCTGCGCGGTAAATTTGTCGGAAATGATGTATTCTCGCTGAGTGTTTATCCAGCCAGCCAGCCGGTATTTATGGAACTGGTTAAAAACGGAAGGATTGCCGATTTGATGCAGACGGGTGCTACCGTGCGCTCTGCTTTTTGCGGACCATGCTTTGGCGCCGGGGATGTGCCGCCGAATAACGGGTTGTCCATCCGCCATTCTACACGTAACTTCCCGAATCGTGAGGGCTCTAAGGTGAATAACGGACAGATTGCTTCCGTTGCGCTGATGGATGCGCGTTCGATTGCGGCGACAGCGGCAAATCAGGGATATCTGACAGCTGCGACAGATATTGATGCAGATTTCAGTAAACCGAAGTATTTCTTTGATGGCAGCATTTACGAAAATCGTGTCTATAACGGCTGGGGTAAGGCAGATCCTGATGCACAGGTGAAATTTGGTCCGAATATTAAGGACTGGCCGGAGATGTCCGAACTGACAGAAGATATGGTATTAAAGGTAGTTTCCGAGATTCATGATCCGGTTACAACGACAGACGAGCTGATCCCATCCGGAGAGACGTCCTCCTTCCGTTCGAATCCTTTGGGACTGGCAGAGTTTACGCTCTCCCGCAAGGATCCGTCCTATGTCGGAAAGGCGAAGGCAGTACAGGCAGGAGAGAAGGCAAGGATTGCCGGAGAAGATATCTATGCGGCATTGCCGGAAGTGAAGGAGATATTTGAGACGATTCAGACAAAGTTTGATATCAAGCCGGAAGATACACAGATTGGCTCCGTGATCTATGCTGTAAAGCCGGGAGACGGATCTGCCCGCGAGCAGGCGGCCTCCTGTCAGAAGGTATTAGGCGGCTTTGCAAATATTGCACAGGAGTATGCAACAAAGAGATATCGCTCCAACCTCATTAACTGGGGCATGCTTCCGTTTTTGTTCGAGGGCGAGCTTCCCTTCGCAAACGGTGACTATATCTTTGTAAAAGATATCCGGAAAGCAATTGCAGAAAAAAATGATACTGTCAAGGCATATGTGGTCAGCCAGGGAATGAAGGAATTTGAGCTTCATCTTGGCAATCTCACAGAGGATGAGCGCGAGATCATAGAGCGGGGATGCCTGATCAATTACTATAAATCACAGATTTCCTGATAGATAAAAAAGCTTGTATTTCTGCCTGTCGGCATGCCGATGGGCAGATTTTTTTGTCTGTTTTGCACAATTTTGAAAGATAAAATCAGCAGAGTGTACAAAATTAATAATTTAAAAAGGTAGTTTTGAAACGGATTTTTTGTGTAATGTGTGATTTTGACTTTCTTTTTTCGTAACTTTTCTCTATTGTCACTGATTTCTTTCTCTGCTATGCTTTTATACAGAAGGAAACCGGTTCTTTCTGTTACTTGATCTGTAAGCTTATAATGGGTTGTGGGAATCTTACATAATGGGAAAAGGAGAGTCAATTAGAATATATGAGTCAATTAAATACAGTATATCAGCCGTTTATGAGAAGGCCTGGGGTGCAAGAAGGGGATATACAGCCAATTACGGCGGCGGGGATGGATTATGATTCCTGTCGTCAGCGTATCATATACAGGCTGGTTCATGCAGGAAGAAATCAGGAACTTTTGGAGGAATCCCCTCATATTCCTCTTTTTGATCTGGCAATCACCTTTTATGTGCTGGTTAGCAAACAAAAGGATGAGATCGGCAGTATTCGCATTACAAATGCATGGATGAAGGTATGGGAGGTTGATACGACAACATTGTTGCAGCAGGCACAGGAAAATACCCCACGGATCTTTCCGGCAAAATGCTGCTCCCTGCGCAGTATGTTGGAATCACTGATCTTTCGAACCGGGGAACCGGAGAAGGATGTGTTTTCTCCTCTGCCACAGGAGATCTGTGTTCTGACAAACAGCCACGGGATCAACGGAGCCTCAGTCTGGCTCTATCCCGGCCTTCTGGCCAGGGTGGCTGCGCGTTCCGGCGATTTCTATATTCTGCCCAGCAGTATCCATGAACTTCTTGTAGTCCCCAGGAGTATGGGAATGCCGCGGGAGGAGATGTCGGCTATGGTGCGGCAGGTCAACAGAGAGTGTGTAGAGGAGGAGGAGTTTTTATCAGATCATATCTATTTTTATGAGAAGGAGGCAGATCGTGTGCAGATCATGATTTGATTCATCCAATTTTTCCTTCAAATTTTCAGAAATATTTTGGGCTTTACAAACGGCATCAGAAACGCTATAATGTAATCTGTGCTTAAAAAAGCACGGATGCACCTATAGCTCAGTGGATAGAGCAATGGTTTCCGGAACCATGTTAGCGGGGGTTCGAGTCCCTCTAGGTGCGTTAATAAGTTACACAGGGCTGTCGCTTTGTGTATTTGAAAGGACGTGAGTTTCATGCCATTAAAATACAAAAAGCTGATAGTCTTATTTTCTTTATGCATTATGTTAATTGGTCTCGGAATGTTTTCTTTAGTTTCTCCTGCTTTATTTTCCTCCTACAATAGTCCGGCGGCCAGAGATGCCGGCTCGGCGGCTTTTGGAGCCATTGAAGAAGTAGATGGCCTGACAGCTGATGAGATTCAGGAAGAATTAGAAGTCTTGATGGAACGGTATTTTACTGCGAAACAGCAAGTGGATCTGAGTGTGATCAATGACTGTGTCAGCAATATTTCCCATGTCGATGAAAAGAAACTTCTGGCAGAAGCAGAGTATGTGGAAGCTTATCAAAATATTCAATGTATGGTGATGGATGGCGCTGCGGAGGGAAGCTATCGTGTCTATGTACGCTATGATGTGAAAATTGTGGATATTGATACACTGATGCCATCTCTAAATGCACTCTATGTTACCAGAACAGATGATGACTCTTTCGAGATTTACCTGGGAACTTTTGAAAAGGGGGAGCAGGAGTATCTGGAGAAGCTGGATCGAAGTACACGTGTGCGGCAGCTTGTCCGTTCTGTTCAGGATGATTTGCAGACTGTCATCAGCCGTGACGATGCGGTGCGTGATTTTTATGAAATGCTGGAGCAGGGTGCCGGACAGGCATCAGAATAATAGTGGAAGTGGTGATTGGCAATGGAGGAACAGACCGGAATACGAATTAATAAATGTCTGAGTGAGGCGGGTGTGTGTTCCAGACGGGAAGCAGACCGTATGCTGGAGCAGGGAAGGATCTTGGTCAATGGAGTAACGGCGCAGACAGGTATGCGTATCCTGCCCGGGCAGACAGTGACAGTGGACGGCCGGATTGGCACAAAGGAAGAGGAAGAGAAATATCTTGCCTTTTATAAG
>CAYYGS010000074.1:0-10120 GCA_964471335.1 uncultured Jutongia sp. | reverse complement strand
TATGTTTATAATCTGACAGGGAGGTATATTATGAAAAAAGAAACTGCAGTCACAGCTGTGATTCTTTGTGTGCTTGTGGCTCTGGCGGGGATTTTTTATCTGCGTGTTGATGCCGGAGACCGGACAGAACCAGGGGAAACATCGTGGGAGACAGTAGAATCGCAGAAGGGGGAAACTCTGAAAGAGGCTGCACAGTCAGAGGACGCCCGGACAACCGGAGGACAGTCGAGCGGATGGAAGACCGAACAGACCCAGGGTGCAGATTCGTCAGATTTTGCGGTGTATATTTGCGGTGCCGTGAAACATCCGGGGGTATATTATTTTTCACCGGAGGCCAGAGTCTGTGATGCGGTGAATGCTGCAGGAGGCTTTACGAAGAAAGCGGATATACAGGCTGTAAATCAGGCACGTGTACTGGCGGATGGAGAGCAGATTACGATTCCGAAACGTATATCGTCGAGCCGGAAGAAGGGGGAGCATTCTGAAGAGACTCAGACGGATAGCAAAGGTGCGGAGAAACGGATCAACCTGAATACGGCAGAGCTCTCTGAATTGATGACGATCCCGGGGATCGGAGAGGCGAAGGCACAGATGATCATAGAGTACCGCACAGAGAACGGAAGCTTCCGATCAACGGAAGATATTATGAAAATATCTGGTATAAAAGAGGGGATATATAATCAAATCAAGGATTATATTACTGTGTAGGGAATGGAAAACATGGGAAAGGGGAAAGTAGACAGGCGATGGCAAAGAAGGTTTTGGTGGTTGACGATGAGAAGCTGATTGTTAAGGGAATCCGTTTCAGCCTGGAACAAGACGGTATGGAAGTGGATTGCGCCTATGACGGACAGGAGGCGCTGGAGCTGATTACGAAGAATGCGTATGATGTTGTGCTTTTGGATATCATGCTCCCGGTTCTCACAGGGTTTGAGGTGTGTCAGCAGGTGCGTGAATTTTCGGATGTTCCAATCATCATGCTGACGGCTAAGGGAGACGATATGGATAAGATCCTGGGGCTTGAGTACGGTGCCGATGATTATATCACGAAGCCGTTCAACATTCTGGAGGTCAAGGCCCGTATCAAGGCGATCATCCGACGCAGCAGTGCCAGCCATCCCAAGGAGGAGATCAGGGAATTATCCTATGACGGCCTGAGAGTAGACTGTGACAGCCGCCGTGCCTATATCAACGATGTGGAGGAGAATCTGACGGCTAAGGAATTTGATTTGCTGGAGCTTTTGATGCTTCATCCCAATAAGGTATATAGTCGTGAGGAATTGTTGAATACAGTATGGGGATATGATTATCCCGGCGATGTGCGTACGGTGGATGTGCATATCCGAAGGCTGCGCGAAAAGATCGAGAGCAATCCCAGTGACCCTAAGTATATACATACGAAATGGGGCGTGGGCTACTATTTCCAGAAGTAGAGAATACTATGCCGGAAGGGAAAGGCGCAGAGACAAAAGAGTCGGCTCTGGGGCTGGGAAGGATGTTGTAACTTGAAAGAGATATTTCACCGAATCCTGTACTTTGTGCGGAGTATGAGGGTACAGGTTCTTAGCGTTTTTATCATTATTGGGTTGGTTCCCTTATATTTATTTTCTATAGTGGTTACCTCTGCCTATGAGTCTAAGCTGGTATCACAGCGTGTCGATGAACTCCAGTCCTATGGGACAATGATATCTAATCTGGTGATTTCCTCCGGATATTTGATGGATGCTGCCGTGCCGGAGGTGGATGCGGAGGCGGCCGAGATTGCGGAGGTATATCAGGGCAGAATCATGTTGGTAGACCAAAACCTGTGTGTCAGAAAGGATACATATGGTCTGGAGTCAGGAAAAACCGTGATTTCTACAGAAGTAGTACGATGCTTTAACGGAGAGGGAAGCCGATATGTCAATGAGCTGGGAGAATATGTTCAGCTGACAATGCCGATGATTGATTCAGCAGATCAGAAGGTATATGGTGTCATTATTATGAGCTTCTCGACGAAAAATCTTCGATTGATTGTGGATGACGTACGCCAGAATATTTATATTGTGCTTGCGATTGTGACAATTGTAGTCATTGTCGGAGCGTTACTTTATTCTGCCTTTCTGACGAAACCACTGAAGGATATTACAACATCAATCAATGAAATCTCTCAGGGAGATATGGATGTGAAGCTGGATATGGCTGGTTATTCTGAGATCAGCCGGATATCGGATTCCTTTAATCAGATGATCCAGGTGATAGGAAAGCAGGAAAGTTCCCGGCAGGAGTTCGTTTCAAATGTGTCGCATGAGTTGAAAACGCCGCTGGCTTCGATCAAGGTGCTCTCGGATTCCCTGCTCGCGCAGGAGGATACGCCGCAAGAGCTCTACAGGGAATTTATGGTCGATATTACAAATGAAATCGAGCGTATGACGGGAATTATCAATGATCTTCTCTCTATGGTAAAAATGGACAAAAATTCTGCACAGATGCAGGTGTCAAATGTCAGCATTAATGACCTGCTGGAGCTTCTTCTCAAGCGTCTTCGTCCCATTGCGGCGCAAAGGAATATAGAGATGGTTTACGAGAGCTATCGTCCGGTTATGGCGGACATTGATGAGACCAAAATGTCTATTGCATTAAATAATCTCATTGAAAATGCGATCAAATACAATTATGATGATGGCTGGGTGCGTGTGACTCTGAATGCGGACCACAAATTTTTCTATGTCACGGTGCAGGATTCTGGTGTGGGAATTCCGGAGGATGTACAGGACAATGTGTTTGAACGCTTTTACCGGGTGGATAAGGCGCGCTCCAGGGATACCGGCGGTACCGGTCTTGGTTTGGCCCTGACGAGAAGCGCCGTCCTGCTGCACAGAGGATCTGTCAAGCTGTACAGTAAGGAGAAGGAGGGAACCACCTTTACGGTCAGGATACCGTTGACATATGTTCCGTAGAAAGGATGGTAGGCTGATGTCTTTTGAACGAAAAGAAATAAAACGTTGTATTTCATTCTTTTGTTTGCTTTTATGCCTGTCATGGGTTCCTTTCAGCTTGACGGGATGTTCCAGTAAGGAGACGGATGAATATACAGGATATTATATTTTTTATCCCGATGCAAATGATTTGAAGGTGGGATATGAGCAATACAGCCCGAAGGCAAAAAAGAGAGATGGCCTCGTAGAGGAATTTCTGAAACAGCTTCAGACGGAGCCGTCTGATATTTCCCTTCGCAAGACATTTCCTGACAATGTTGTGATTGATGAGTACCTTTTCGATGAGGAGGGAATGCTGACACTTTATTTGAGCTCCGGCTATAGTGACTTGAGTGGTGTGCCGGAGATCTTACGGCGTGCTGCCGTCGTTAAGACGCTCTGTCAGATCGAGGATGTGAACGGGGTGCAATTTTATGTGGCGGGGCAGCCTCTCACGGATTCAAATCTGGATTCGGTGGGGTATATGACAGCAGATTCTTTTATTGATAATACCGGCGGAGAGACGACATATAAGCAGCAGGCGACGCTGAATATGTATTTCAGTGACAAGACGGGACGTTCGTTGCGGGAGGTTCCGGTCGATATCACGTATGATGCTACGATTCCTCTGGAGCAGCTGGCGATTGAACAGCTGATCAACGGACCATATTCGATCGATGGTGTTGATAAAAAGATGGTAAGACAGACGATTCCGGAAGGGACACAACTCAATAAGATTACAGTTAATGACAATACATGTTATGTGGATCTGTCGGATGATTTTCTGGAGAAGAGGGTGGAGATCTCTGCGGAGGCGACAATCTATTCTGTTGTAAATACGTTGGTGGAGTTGTCAGGTATCAATAAGGTGCAATTTAGTATTAACGGAGAACAAGTCCTTGTATATAATGACACGATTGATTTTGGTTCCCCATTTGAGAGGAATCTGGATATTGTGATTGAGGAAGGGGAGTGATGCTATCAAACGTCCAATGCTTTGGATACTTGGTGCATGTGTTTTATTATTTATAGCATACCGGGCCATATATTCCGAGAGGGATGACGCCCGGTATTATTTTATTTCAGAGTGCTGTGGGAAAAAGGCGGAGGCAGAAGGGACTGTGGAGCGGATTCAAAGGAAAACAGGGGGAGAAACGGCAGACCGTACGGAGATCTATCTACGAAAATGCAGGATCAGGATAGGAGAGAAAACATATGCGGTGCGTCGTCTGCTTGTGATTGCCAATGCCTCTGGTGATGTACATGGAGAGAAGGATGCGCGGATGTATGGCGCAGCCGATGAGGAAGTTAAAGAGGATGGTGATATAAAACCGGGAGACCGGATATATCTGACGGGGGATGTGAGTGAATTTCAGACATCAACGAATCCCGGACAATTTGACCGGAGGGCATATTACAAAGAAAAGGGAATATACTATCAATTTAGTTCAGAAAAACTTCAGGTGGTAAGGCGGGGAGAAGATTCTCCGGTAGCCATACTGTATGCCCTGCGCGAGAGAATCCGGCATGTTTATGAGAGATGTCTGCCGCAGAAGGAGGCAGGCCTC
Source organism: uncultured Jutongia sp. (assembly GCA_964471335.1). GTDB lineage: Bacteria > Bacillota > Clostridia > Lachnospirales > Lachnospiraceae > Jutongia. The sequence continues at coordinate 5,595 of CAYYGS010000074.1, read as the reverse complement.
GTCTCAGCGATGATCCTCGGAGATAAGTCTTTACTCGATATCAATATCCGTGAGCTGTATCAGGAAAACGGTATTGGCCATTTACTGGCGATCAGCGGCCTGCATGTTACGATTTTGGGGATGGCATTCTGGGGCTTGCTTCGAAAAATGGGAATACCGCTTCCTGTTTCGGTGCCCGTCAGCATATGTGTACTTTGGGGGTATGGAGAGATGACGGGATTTAGCATTTCTACCTGCCGTGCCGTCCTGATGATGGTACTGCTTTTGATCGCCCCGCTGGTGGGAAGGACATATGACCGGCGGAGCGCGCTGGCCTTCAGTGCGCTCGTAATTCTGTTGCAAAAGCCGTTTTCTCTTTTTTCCTGCAGCTTTCTCCTTTCTTTTGGTGCTGTGGCAGGTGTGGATCTGCTCTTTCCGGCGATGGAGATGCTGTCCCATGGAGGCGGGGCGTATCAGAGAGAACAAAAGCGCCGCAGGAGACAGTGGGCAAAAGAACTCTGTGCAAGAGGTCGGATCGGTAAGCTGCGCGTGTGGCTGGTGGGAAAAGTGGGAGCGCTTTGGACTATGTTTCTCGTTAGTCTGTCGGTTCAGCTGATGACATTGCCAATTATGTTGTATTTTTATTTTGAAATACCAGTATATGGCATCTTCTTGAATCTTCTTGTGGTTCCAACGGCATCCCTCGTCGTTTTGCTGGCATTCCTGGGAGGCGCAGCTGGTTGTGTCTTTCTGCCGCTTGGAAAATTTCTGCTTGGCAGCGTCTATTTGCTGCTGCGCTTATATGAAATGTTGTGCCGGCTCTTTCAGAGGCTTCCCGGATACATACAGATCCTTGGGCGGCCAGATGGGATAAAGATTGCGTTTTATTACCTGATGCTTCTGCCGGCGGCGGTTCTGATTCTGTGGATGTACCGAAGAAGGGAGAAGAAAAAGCCATGTAGGGCTGCGTTGATTGTATTGGTTTTTCCGAGCCTGATTTTTTTTCCGCATCCGGTGAAGGAATTTCAGATGACGATGCTGGATGTGGGACAGGGGGATTGTATTTATATTCATAGCCCGTCTGGCGGGGATTACTTGATGGATGGTGGCAGTACAAGTGTATCAGAGGTTGGTACCTATCGTATCATCCCGTTTTTAAAGAGCAGAGGGGTCAGAAAACTGGATGGAATCCTGATGACGCACAGTGATGAAGATCATATGAACGGACTTTTGCAGGTGATGGAACAGGCAGAGAGAGGAGGAATCCATGTGGAGCGTCTGATGATGCCGGACGTGCTTAATGTGACAGAGCGTGATATGCAGATGAGAAGGGCCGCAGTTGAAAAGGGGATTCCTGTAATCCTGCTATCGGATGGGATGTGCTGGCGGGAGGGGACGCTGCAGATGACATGTCTCAATCCGGTAAAACATTTTGACAGTGAGGATGTCAATGCAGGATCTGTTACATTGAGTGTAAGGGTCGGTGATTTTTCCTGTCTGTTGACCGGAGACCTGCAGGGAGAGGGCGAGGAGCATGTGCGTGAGATATTGCTGCGTCAGCGGGAATATTACAATCTGCCGGAGAGGTATACTGTATTAAAGACGGCGCATCATGGGTCGAAAAATTCGTCAGACGCGGAATTTTTGCGATTGGCTTCCGCGCAGCTTGCCTTGATATCCTGCGGCAAAAATAACCGTTATGGCCATCCGCATGAAGAACTTTTGGAGAGGCTTGACGCGGCGGGATGCCGGGTCCTGCGGACAGATCAGTCGGGTGCAATTTCTCTGCGCCTGCTGGGAACGTGTTTGACAGCAGAGGAGTACTGTGATTCCGAAGACAAATACGAATGATGGGGCATTTATTCTGTATTTATCTTATTGCCCTGTAAAAAAGAAATGACAAACAAAATCCTTTGTGCTACAATGGAAATATCTTTGAGATGAAAATTAAATCGAGAAAGAAGAGGTATAAGAATGGACTACAAGAATGCAGGCGTTGATATTGAGGCCGGCTATCGGGCAGTTGAACTCATGAAAAAGCATGTGGCGGGAACGATGCGGAGCGAGGTGCTGACGAATCTCGGTGGATTTTCGGGAGCATTTTCGCTGGACGGTTTTCGGGAAATGAAGCATCCTACCCTTGTCTCCGGTACCGATGGGGTTGGGACGAAGCTTAAGATTGCTTTTGAGCTGGATAGGCATAATACAATAGGCATTGACTGTGTGGCGATGTGTGTCAACGATATTGCCTGTGCGGGTGGAGAACCTTTATTCTTCTTGGATTATATTGCCTGTGGCAAAAATGAACCGGAAAAGATTGCAACGATTGTCAGCGGTGTGGCAGAGGGTTGCCGTCAGTCCGGTGCGGCGTTGATCGGCGGAGAAACGGCAGAGAAGCCGGGATCTTATCCTGTTGATGAATACGATTTAGCGGGCTTTGCTGTGGGAATTGTAGACCGTGACAATATGATTACAGGACAGGGAATCAAGAAGGGAGACGCACTGGTAGGTATCGCCTCTTCCGGTGTTCACAGCAATGGTTTTTCCCTTGTGCGCAAGGTATTCAATATTAAGAGAGAGGCTCTGGACCGCTCCTATGAATGTTTAAATGGCGCGACGCTTGGGGAGACTCTTCTGACTCCGACAGTGATCTATGTAAATGCTCTCCGCAGTGTGAGGGAGGGCGGTGTAGCCATTCAGGGATGTTGCCATATTACAGGCGGGGGATTTTACGAAAATATACCGCGTATGCTTCCGGAGGGGGCACGTGCACAGATCCGCAAGGACAGTTATCCGATACCTCCGATTTTTAATATGCTGTCTACAGACGGAAGTATCGCAGAGGAAATGATGTATAATACATATAATATGGGAATCGGAATGCTGCTTGCCGTTCGTGCGGCAGATGCAGATCAGACTGTTAAATTGATTGAAGCAGCCGGACAGAAGGCATATATTGTCGGCGAGGTTACAGACGGCGAAAAGGGCATCGAGTTATTATAACAGATTAGGAAAGGTATGGTGGTAGCGATGCAGAGGATTGCGGTATGTATTTCCGGCAGCGGGACGAATCTGCAGGCGATTATTGATGGGATTGCGAGCGGAATCATACGCGATACAGAGATTGCGTTGGTCATCAGCAACAAGGAGGATGCCTACGGATTAAAGCGTGCGGCAGACGCCGGTGTTCCGACAAAATACATCAGTCCGAAGTCATATGATACCCACGAGGCTTTTGCTGATGATATGATCGCCCTGCTGCAGGAGTATCGGGTGAATCTGGTGGTGCTGGCCGGTTATCTTGTGATTATACCGGCGAAACTGACACAGGCTTATGCAGGAAGGATTATCAATATTCATCCATCTCTGATACCGGCCCACTGCGGCAAGGGATATTATGGCCTGAGAGTTCATGAGAGCGTATTGGAAGCCGGCAATAAGGTGACAGGAGCTACCGTTCACTTTGTAGATGAGGAGGCAGACCATGGGCCGATTATATTGCAGAAGGCGGTGGAGGTACAGGAGGGAGATACCCCGGAGCGTCTGCAGAAAAGAGTAATGGAAGAAGCAGAGTGGATCATACTTCCCAGAGCCATTGATTTGATCGGCGCCGGGAAAGTGAAGATAGATAATGGGATTGCACATGTTCTGTAAGATGTCATGCAATCGGTAAGATAAAGGGGAAGATCAGTTTTGGAAGAAATATTCCAAAGGAAGAAAGAAGAGGTATCAATATGAAAGTATTAATTGTTGGGAGCGGAGGGCGTGAGCATGCGATCGCGTGGAGCGTCTCACAGAGCAGCCGGGTGGACAAGATCTACTGCGCGCCGGGAAATGGTGGAATCAGCCAGATTGCGGAGTGTGTGGATATTTCTGCAATGGAGTTTGAGAAGCTGGCTGACTTTGCACAGGAGCACGAGATTGATTTGACGATCATCGGAATGGATGATCCGCTGGTAGGCGGCGTGGTAGATGTTTTCGAGGAGAGGGGACTGCGTGTCTTCGGTCCGCGGAAGAATGCTGCGATTATTGAGGGCTCCAAGAGCTTTGCCAAGGATTTGATGAAGAAATATGAGATTCCGACGTGTCATTATGAGACATTTCATTCTCCGGAAGAGGCACTTTTGTATCTCGGGGGATGCCAGTTTCCGATTGTACTCAAGGCGGACGGCCTGGCTCTGGGCAAGGGTGTCCTGATTTGTCAGAATCTGGAAGAGGCAGAAGCCGGAATTGCGTCTTTGATGCTGGATAAACAGTTTGGCAGCGCCGGGGAAACCGTAGTTATTGAAGACTTCATGACGGGCCGTGAGGCATCTGTACTCTGCTTCTGCGATGGGACACATATCAAGCCAATGACGAGTGCACAGGATCATAAGAGGGCGCAGGATGGAGACCAGGGCCTGAATACAGGAGGTATGGGAACCTTTTCGCCGAGTCCCTTCTATACGGATGAGATTCGGGAATTTTGTGAGAAAAACATCTATCAGCCGACGATGGATGCCATGAAGGCAGAAGGAAGAGATTTCGTGGGGATTCTCTTTGTTGGACTGATGATGACGCCGGAGGGGCCGAGGGTATTAGAATATAATGCACGTTTTGGAGATCCGGAGGCACAGGTAGTACTGCCGCGTATGAAGAATGATATCATTGATGTCATAGAGGCATGTATTGATGGAAAACTGGATAAAATCGACCTGGAATTTTAGGATAATGCTGCTGTTTGTGTGGTATTGGCGTCTGACGGCTACCCGGTACATTACGAGAAGGGCAAGCTGATCTCCGGACTGGAGAATTTCGAGGGCAAGGAGGGATATTATGTCTTCCATGCCGGTACGAAGCAGGAGGAAGAAGGCATCGTTACGAACGGTGGACGTGTTTTGGGTGTGACAGCGAAAGGACGGGATCTGAAGGAAGCGCGGGACAGGGCCTATGAGGCGACGGAATGGGTTTCCTTTGAAAATAAATATATGCGCCATGATATCGGTGCGTCGGATTCAGAGAAAAAATGAGACAGCGCAGGAAAGCGCGGAATGGAGGAATCATGTATTCATTAGACGAGGTGAAGAATTTTGACCCGGAGATCGCAAAGGCAATCGAGGATGAGACAGGAAGGCAACGGGAGAATATTGAGCTGATTGCTTCCGAAAATTTGGTAAGTAAGGCTGTCATGGCGGCCATGGGAAGCACATTGACAAATAAGTATGCAGAGGGATATCCCGGTAAGAGATATTATGGCGGATGTCAGTTTGTCGATGTGGCAGAGGATCTGGCACGTGATCGTGCCATGGAGCTTTTTGGGTGTACGTATGCCAATGTACAGCCGCACTCTGGTGCACAGGCAAATATGACAATATTTTTTGCCCTGATGAATCCCGGAGACACCTTTATGGGGATGAATCTCGACCATGGTGGACATTTGACGCATGGAAGCACGGTTAATCTCTCCGGCAAATATTTTAACTGTGTGCCGTATGGCGTGACAGCGGAGGGTTTTATTGATTATGATGAAGTGGAGCGCATTGCGAAGGAATGTAAGCCGAAGCTGATTGTGGCAGGTGCAAGCGCGTATGCACGTAAAATTGATTTTAAGCGTTTCCGCGAGATTGCAGACAGTGT
>CAYYGS010000073.1:0-10274 GCA_964471335.1 uncultured Jutongia sp. | reverse complement strand
CAGTGGGCAAATAATGAGATGTGCCATTCTGTTACGAACTACGAGTGTTATAAGGGACTCCATTCGAGCTTTAACAGCATGAATATGTTTGAGATCTGTCATTCTCTGGCAAGGCAGTTTGGGCCGGAGGACTGGACATTATATAAGGGACTTCATCTTTTCTGTTTTGTGGATAACCATGATGTGAGCCGGATCGCAAGCGTGTTGACAAATGAGAAGCATTTGCCTCTGGTGTATGCGCTGGCCTTTGGTATGCCGGGCATTCCCTGTGTATATTATGGAAGCGAGTGGGGAACCAAGGCGGATAAGAGCGAGGGGGATCCTGCGCTGCGCGCCTGCTTTGATGAACCGGAGTTTGGTGAACTGGCAGAATGGATTGCCAAGCTGGCCGAGGCGAAAAAGAACAGCAAAGCATTAAATTATGGAGCTTTTCGTCAGGTGGTGCTGACAAACCATCAGTGTATTATTGAGCGTGCCTTCGAGGATGAGAGGGTGCTGGTTGCGATCAATGCGTCGGATGAGCCCTATACGGCCCATTTTGATGCGGGCTGTGGAATGGCAGAGGATCTGATTACCGGAGAGAGCCATGATTTTGGCGGAGGAAGCGAGTTGCCGCCATATTCTGCAGCGTTTTGGAAGTGCGAAGTGTGAATGAAAAAACCATTCACACGGGAAGAAACGTCCGCAGAAGCGGACTTGCTGCAAAGCAGCATTCTTCCTTTGTGTCATGAAATATAAGAAAGTCTGTATTGGAACGATGAAAAGAGGCATTCATGAATTTTGATGAAGAGGAGATTATCCGCAAGGCGGGGGATATGGTTTCTGAGCGGAAGAAGAGATGGAGCCGTATCCGTATGGATTTGTTATGCATTAGTCTTGTGGTGGTCATCGGTATGCTGGTGATGCTGGGATACTCTGCAGTGGAGACACTGCAGGGGATTTTTGACAGCGCTCCCCGTGTGGGGCAGGAGGAATTGCTAAACAGCACGTATGCCACGGTTATATATGATAACAAGGGCAGGGAGATCCAGGAGGTGACCGGACGCAAACAGAAGCAATCATATGTTACGCTGGATCAGATATCGTCTGCGGCGCAAAATGCTTTTGTTGCATCTGTGGATCCGAGATTTTATTCGCATTACGGCGTAGATATTCGCGGGTTATTGATGTCTCTTTCTGATGGCGGCTCTGATTTGGGCGCTTCCTATAGAGAAAGCGGTTGGACACTGACGAGACATTTGCTCCGGAATCAGATTTTTCAATATAAGAATGACGATACAATGTATGACAGTATTACCAGAGAACTCCAGGAACAGTATTTGGCGGTCAGGTTGGAAAAGGAGTATGGAAAGGATAAAATTCTGGAATACTATTTAAATACGCTCCATTTCGGACATGGACTTACCGGGGTACAGACAGCGGCCAAATTTTATTTTAATAAGGGAGCTTCGGATATCACGGTTTCGGAGGCGGCCCTGCTGGCAGCTGTGGCACAGGATTCCGCGGGCTATGATCCTTTGGAGCATCAGGCAGAAAACAGGAAGCAGAGAGGCGTGATCCTGGAGAGTATGCTGAGTATAGGCAGTATCACAGAGGAGGAGTACGAAGATGCTCTGGGAGATGATGTCTATATGAAACTTCAGGGAGCTGTGGATAAGTCGAGGGGCTTGTCAGAGGCGAAGGATTATTACGTGGATGCCGCACTGAAGCAGGTGATCCAGGATTTGAAGGACAGAGCCGGATACAGTTATACGCAGGCGTATCAGGCAGTATGTAATGGCGGACTCCATATTTATACCTGTCAGGGTCAGGAGATACAGAGTGTCTGTGAAAGGGAGATCAGGGCAGGGATGAATTCTGCAGATCCGGAAGCAGATGCCTCCTTTGTCCTGATAGATCAGAGAAATGGCAGGGTAAAAGCATTGGTGGGGGGAAGACGTCCTCATCATGTAGACCGTGATAATAATCGGGCTACCGATCAGACATCGAGTGCAGGAAATGCGTTATCCCTCCTGGCAGTATGGCTGCCTGCGCTGGATACAGCTGGAATGACGCTGGGAAGCGTGGAGGATGACAGCTCTTACACATATCAGGTGAACGGCATTGATAAAATGGTGCCGCAGACAAGTGACCACAAGGGGCTTGTGACGATGCGGGACAGCATTATGCAGGGACTTGATATTCCGGCGGTAAAGACAATGGAAAAGACGGATGTACAGACAGGCTATGATTATCTGCGCAGACTGGGGATTTCGACGCTGGTGGCGAAAAGAGAGAACGAGGATGGAACGGTATCAAGCGATATCGATCTGTCGATGGCGTCAGGGACTATGGTCGATGGCGTGACAAATTTGGAGCTGACGGCTGCTTATGCTGCTGTGGCAAATGCAGGAGCGTATCATACGCCTGTTTTTTATTCAAAGGTATTGGACAGGGATGGAAATGTTCTTTTGGAAAATGCGCAGGAGGAGAAGAAACGGATTAAATCCTCCAGTGCGTGGCTGTTGACGGATGTTTTGAGAAACTTCGTCGCACAGGGGGACGGACAGAAGGCGGCTGTGACAGTGGAAGGCGTTGAGACAGCAGGTATGTCCGGACGTGACCAGACAGGGAATCAGATATGGTTTGAGGGGTATACGCCATATTATACAGCTGGTATTTGGTGTGGTACGAGAAACTCTCATGACTGGAACGGGAAGATGGATGTACAGATGGTGTGGAGCCGTATCATGAATCAGGTGCATGACAAAGACTCGCTGGAGGACCGTGAATTTATAATGCCGCGTAATATTACGGAGTGCAATATCTGTACAAAGTGCGGCAAGCTGGCGGTGGAGGGGCTGTGTAACAAGGCGCTTGGAGGCGGTGCGGTGCGAAAGGAATATTTTGCACATGGCACAGAGCCTTTGCAAAAATGCGACTGCCATGTCAGATATTATGTCTGTAAGGCTTCGGAGAAGCTGGCGGTGGAGGCATGTCCAAAGGAAAAGATCTCAGAAAGAGTATATCTCAAAAAAGGGGGCGATACCTATACGGATGACAGCCGATACATTCTGACACAGGAGATGGCGGGAAGCCGATGTGATGTTCACGGAAAATCAGAAGAGGAATAGAGTCCTATGATACCTGTTGAAAATCGACAAAGCCCTGCATCCAGATGACTCCCTTGAAACGGCGGCCGATCATGGGTTCACCGAATAAATCGGCCTGATTGATGCCGATGGTAATGATAATATCATTGCAGGATATAACGAGCTGGTACATGCTCTCGCCTGTGTAGGTATTGTTGACGCTGCTCCAATTGACGATAGTGCCGAGGACAGAATAATTGTCTGACTCGGAGCCGTAAGGAACGAAGCTTGTTTCTACAAGGCTGTAAAGATCCTCTGTTTTGATGCGCCTGTTGATCTGTGCAGACAAATCAATCTCATCAACAGTGAGGCTGTCGATTGCGTCCTGGTCGCCAGATTTGGCCATGGAAATCAGTTGATTGCGCTTATGAGTGCGGGTGGACTTTCTTCTCAGTTTATCCTCGGATGTATCGACCCCCAGCAGGATTGTACCGTTAAGAGCCAGGCCGGACAGGATGGTCTTTGCCTTGTGAGGGGTATTGTCGTTGGAGGACAGGAGCAGATAATCGACCGCATTCTGGAGATAGAAGATCAGAGAGATCCCCAGACGAATGTCGTCACACATGCCGGTATAGGCGTCGGTGTCGACACGTTTGTTGACTGTCACATCGGAATGGACGGACAGGAAGGTGCTCTCCAGAAATGGGAAATAATGCTCAATATGGAAAAAGCCTTTTTCGTCGTATTCTCCACGGATCACGATGCCGGCATGGTGGGCGAATTCCTTGCGAAATTCTGTATATGTATGATTGGGGGAGATTTCTGCTTTCCCGGTAAAGTCGGGCTGGCTCAAAATAATTCCCAGAAGCTTATCCATATCCTTACGGTTATTAATATTGCTAAAGCCGATAGAGCGCAAAAAACGATGCACAGGTATTCCCCCCTTCAAAATTTAATGATAAATATAGTTAAGTATATCACACTAAAAGCAGTATAATCAAGGAAAAAGTTGCTATTATATATGGATTCATATATAATTGAAAAAGAAAATCAGGAGAGACATTTCGGGAGGTGGCAAGCATGAGTAAGGTCTCAGTGATGACGGACAGTAACAGTGGAATTACGCAGGCAGAGGCGGAAGAATTAGGGATTAATGTTTTACCAATGCCTTTTATTATAAATGATGCGATATATTTTGAAGAGATCAGTCTGTCACAGGAAGATTTTTATGAGAAACTGAGACAGGATGTGGCGGTCTCTACGTCACAGCCCTCAGTGGAGGATGTATTGAAATATTGGGATCGTGCGTTGGAAGATGCCGAGGAGCTTGTCTATATTCCGATGTCGAGCGGGTTGTCCGGTTCCTGTGAGACGGCGGTAATGCTGGCAGAGGATTATGGAGGCCGCGTGCAGGTGGTCAATAATCAACGCATTTCTGTGACGCAGCGTCAGTCAGTGCTCGATGCGATAGAGCTGGCGGCGATGGGAAGATCTGCGCAGGAAATCCGCGAGATTTTAGAGAGAGAAAAAATGGAATCCAGTATTTATATCATGCTGGATACCTTGAGTTATCTGAAAAAGGGAGGCAGGATCACACCGGCCGCTGCTGCATTGGGAACAGCGCTGCGATTGAAGCCTGTCCTGCAGATACAGGGAGAGAAGCTGGATGCTTTTACAATTGCCCGCACGAAGAAGCAGGGGATCGCAAAGATGCTGGCGGCGATGGAAGCGGACATTACGAATCGTTTCGGTGGGATGGAAAATATACAAAATATTCATCTGGCCGTTGCACATACAGATAATGAGGAGGTTGCCCTGGAATTTATGAAGGAGATCCGGGAGCGGTTTGGTACACAGGATGTGGTATGTTATCCGCTGTCGTTGAGTATCTCCTGCCATATCGGACCGGGAGCTCTGGCGATTGCCAGTTCCAAAGCAATATAAGAAGCGGCATGCCATTAGAAACGGCAGGGAGGATTGATATGAATTATATAGAGGAAATGGGTCAGAAGGCGCGTCAGGTCAGGAAATGTCTGGCAACGGCTTCGACAGGACAGAAAAATGATATTTTGCGGAGGATTGCACAGAAGCTGACAGAGAGACAGGATGATATCCTCCGGGAGAATGAAAGAGATATTTCGCAGGCGAGAGATAACGGTATCTCTGAGACGATGGTTGACCGTCTGCGTTTGACGCCGGAGAGGATCCAGGGGATTGCAGAGGCGTGTATTCAGCTGACAAATCTGGAAGATCCGGTGGGGCAGATCATCGAGGGTTCGACGCGTCCAAACGGGATGCGGATCACGAAGGTCAGAGTGCCGATGGGAGTGATTGGAATTATATATGAGTCGCGTCCTAATGTGACGGTTGACGCGGCGTCGCTGTGTATTAAGAGTGGAAATGCTGCAATCCTGCGGGGCGGCAAGGAGGCAATCTGTTCCAATAAGATTTTGATGGATACGATGCGGGATGCTGTAGAGGAATGTGGATTTCCGAGGGATATTGTACAGCTGGTGGAGGATACCTCGCGGGAGGTATCGACGCAGATGATGAAGGCAAACGGCCTGATTGATGTACTGGTACCCAGAGGCGGTGCAGGCCTGATTCAGGCGGTGGTGCAGAATGCTACTGTGCCTGTCATTGAAACGGGGACGGGTAACTGCCATATCTACGTCGATGCCGATGCAGATATCGATATGGCGGTGAATATTGCGGATAATGGAAAAACACAGCGGCCAAGCGTATGCAATGCTCTGGAGACATGTCTGGTACATAAAGATGTGGCAGAGGTGTTTCTGCCGCGGCTCAAAGAGAGATTGGATGATCATTCCGTAGAACTTCGGGGCTGTGAGAGGACGCGGGAAATATTGGGAGATTGTGTAAAGCCGGCAGATGAGACAGACTATGCCACGGAATTTCTGGATTATATTCTTGCCGTGAGAGTCGTGGAGGATATCGGAGAGGCGATCTCGCATATCAGCCGCTACTCGACAGGACACTCCGAGGTGATTGTGACGAAGAGCTATCAGAGTGCGCAGAAATTTCAGCAGGAGGTAGATTCTGCCTGTGTTTATGTCAATTGTTCGACGCGCTTTACGGACGGCGCAGAGCTTGGAATGGGAGCAGAGATCGGGATCTCTACGCAGAAGCTCCATGCCAGGGGGCCGATGGGGCTTCGGGAACTGACGACAATGAAATATTTAATCTCAGGTGATGGACAGATACGGTAAGGCAGAGGCGATGACACGGAGGTGAGGATATGGGACTGAATGATACGATGGCGGGTGACCGTCTGCAGATTGCCATTTTCGGCAGGAGAAATGCGGGAAAGTCCAGTGTATTGAATGCCATTACCGGACAGGAGCTTGCGATCGTGTCAGATCAAAAGGGGACGACGACAGATCCTGTCTATAAAGCGATGGAGATTTTGCCGCTGGGGCCTTGTATGCTGATTGATACACCGGGACTGGACGATGAGGGAGAGCTTGGACAGATGCGTGTAGAGAAGGCGATGCAGGTATTGCACCGGACGGATCTTGCCCTGCTGGTCGTCGATATCACGAGGCTGTCGCCGGAGGAGTTGGACAGCCCCCGGGGATTGGGCAGGCAGGAGACAGAACTCCTGACACTGCTGGAGGAGAGAAAGCTTCCATATTGTATCCTTTTAAATCAGGCAGACGCGATTGAGGATGCAAGGGCCGAAGAGATACGCACCCTGCTTGTGTCCAGGAATGGGACGACACCTGTCAATGTTCTCAGCGCCGTGACGGGGGCGGGGATGGAGGAGCTGCGGGACACCCTGGCTTCGATGGCTCCCGGTGAGGATAAGGATTTACATATCGTAGGTGATCTGGTGCAGGCGGGCGACATGGTCGTGCTCGTGACGCCGATTGATGAGGCGGCGCCGAAGGGGAGACTGATTATGCCGCAGCAGCAGGTGATCCGTGATCTGCTCGATCACGGCGCTGTCGCAGTAGTGACGCAGGTATCTTCTCTGCCGGAGGTGTTGGAGAGGCTGACAGGGCAGGTACGTATGGTGATTACCGATTCCCAGGCTTTTGGCGAGGTGGGGCGTATCGTGCCGGAGGACATTCCTCTGACTTCTTTTTCCATTCTTTTTGCCAGACGAAAGGGTGATTTGAGAAGGCTGACAGAGGGAGTGGCCCGCGTAGAGGAACTGCGGGACGGCGACCGCATATTGATTGCAGAGGGATGTACTCACAGGCGTCAGTGCAATGATATCGGTACCGTGAAGATCCCGCGCTGGCTGCGGGAGCACACGGGGAAGGAACTTGTGATCGATACCTGCAGCGGGATGGACTTTCCGGCAGAATTGACGCCATATCGGCTGATCATACACTGCGGCGGTTGTACGCTGCACGAAAAGGAGATGAAACACCGCATGTACCGTGCGGGGCAGCAGCAGGTACCGATCGTGAATTATGGAATACTGATTGCGTATTTGAAGGGGATTTTACAGAGAAGTACGATTGTCTCACATGTTCGGGGGGAAAGCGAATATGGAATTAGTGATATCTAACTTAAAAAAGAGCTTTGATGCGAAGCAGGTTCTGCAGGATGCATCCTTTACCTTTGAGAAGGGGAGGATCTATGGTCTGCTCGGTCGGAACGGGGCGGGGAAGACGACATTATTTAATTGTATCAGCAGAGAGATGGAATATGAGGATGGCTCGGTCCTTCTGCGGGATAACGGGGAGGAGATCGGGCTGAATTATGACAGCATCGGATATGCTTTTGCAACACCGACAGTGCCGGAATTCCTGACAGGTTATGAGTTTATTAAATTTTTCCTGGATATTAATGAAAAGCACATTCAGGAGAGAAAAACGGTAGAGGAATATGCGGACATGGTGGGGCTCGATTATACGGATCTGGATTGTCTGCTTAAGGGATATTCTCATGGAATGAAGAATAAAATACAGATGCTTTGTCTGCTGATCCGCCGCCCGCCGGTGATCCTTCTGGACGAGCCGCTGACATCTCTGGATGTTGTAGCGGCACACGAAATGAAACAGATCCTGCTGGAGATGAAAAGGGATCATATCATTATTTTGTCAACACATATTTTACAGCTGGCACAGGATATTTGCGACGAGATTGTGCTGCTTCACCAGGGAAAGCTGACCGGGCTGAAGGAGCAGGATTATCAGGGAGAAGATTTTGAGGAGAAAATCATGGAGCTTCTGACATAGCCGGAGGAGGAATCAATATGCTTCACAGTTTATATCTGAAAAATCAGCTGGCGTTTGCACAGGCGGCAAACCGATTTATTTATTGGATTCGCAAAAATAAATATTTGCAGCAGCAGATCTCGGAGGAGTGGTATGTCCGTGCAGATATTAAGCGTATTTTGGGTACACTGAATATCATAGGGCACATATTGGTGGATTTGTTTATCAAGCTTCTGTATTTTACCGTGATGATTTGTCTGCCGAATATGATCCTGATACCGGTTGAAGAGAAGCCGGCATTGTATCTTGTAATGACGGCATGGAGTTTTTTGATTGCCAATTGCCTGCTCGGTTCTTATCTGAATACCCACATCAGCTGCCAGGGAGATCAAAATGATTATCTGATGCTGCATCTGATGCGGTTTGATCCGAGGGAGCATTTCCTGGGAAGGATTCTGTGTGAATACGGCAAACAGCTTTTGTATTATACGCTCTTCTTTGTGATACTGGCAAAGGGAATTCTTGGCCAGCCGGTGAAGGGATTCCTGCCGATTCTGATGCTTGTCTGGTGTTGTTTTCGTCCGATTGGGGAGGCGGTGCGTCTCAAGCTAAATGATACCTTTGGGATTCCTTTTCCGCAGTGTCGCCGGGGATGCCGGATCCTTCATGGAATCTATCTGGTTCTGATGGTGCTGCTCTGTTATGGGACGTTTCCCCTGCTGATTAAGACAGAGTATGTCCATCGCGTAGACAGCCTTTTCTTTCGGGGTCAGCTGATGGGCGATGCTTTTGGAACTGTGTCGCCCTGTGTGCCGTTGATGGCTGTCCTGCTGATTGTGTCTGTGCCGGCCGCCGCATGGGCGGTGCATTATCTGTGGACATATCCCGATTATGGGACAGTGGCACGGAAATATTGCGGGATAGAAGCGCTGGCAGAGCTGAATATAACGGCGGAAAATATTCTGACATCGGAATATAAGCTGAAGGATAAGGAAGTCGGCGAGGAGGAGCTTCACGCCAGACAATTTCAGGAGAAGAAGGGATACGAATACCTGAACGCGATCTTTTTTCACCGGCATAAACGCCTGATGAGAAATTGTGTAAAAATAAAAACAATGATTGCCGCTGTGCTTATGACAGGTGCGGCTGCCCTCTTGGCAGTCAGCCGTGTGAGGATGCCGGCACAGGAATTTGCAGTATACAGCAAAAATATCTGGAAGAATATTGAGATACTTTTGCCGAGTACTGTCTGGTTCATGTATCTCACATCTTCTGGCGAGAAGCTGACACGGGCCTTTTTCTTTAATTGTGATATAAATATGCTGAAATGTGATTTTTATCGCCGTTCTGCTGATATCTTGCAGAGTTTTTGGATACGGCTGCGGTATATGCTGAAAGCAGAGCTTTCTACTGCAGCTGTATTGTGCGCTGGCATCTTTGTCAATGCTTTCCTGCTGGGGGTTGGGGGGCATTTGGTGCATATGTTATGTCTTTTATGCTGCGCTGGTATCCTTACTGTGTTTTTTTCGATCATGTATCTGTGCATGTATTATATCTTCCAGCCGTATACGGAAGGAGGACAGCAGACGAGCCGTGGATATCAGATTATTAACGCAGTTATCTGGACAGGGGCGTATATGTGCATAAATCTTAAGATAGGCATGGAATATTTTACGTTGTTATTGCTGGCAGTGACTGTTGTTGTGCTGCTGGTATCTTATATGGCGGTGCGTCATGTGGCGCCGAAAACTTTTCATTTGAAATAGGGGATTCAAGATTGTCTGTGGCCAGCCGGACGATGTCTGGGGTCATATTGACATATTTAAGAGAGTGATCATGATATGCAGAAGAAAATAACTTATGTGATAGACATTTTGCTGATGATACTGATTTTGACCATTACGTTTTCTGTGTTGATGCGCGAGGAGGATCTTTCGGAGATTCTGGAGGCGGTTCGGCGTGCAGATCAGGGCTTTTTGGTGTGCGCTTTTTGCTGTGCTGTTTTATTTGT
>CAYYGS010000072.1:0-10280 GCA_964471335.1 uncultured Jutongia sp. | reverse complement strand
GGCCGGCTGTGATATTATCCGCTGTGCGGTGCCGACACAGGAGGCGGCAAAGGCACTGTCAGAGATTCGCAGGCAGATCTCGATTCCGTTGGTTGCCGATATTCATTTTGATTATCGGCTGGCGATTGCTGCCATGGAAAACGGAGCCGATAAGATTCGTATCAATCCGGGAAATATTGGTGATACGGAGCGTGTGCGCGCTGTCGTAAATGTGGCAAAGGAGAGAAATATTCCGATACGCGTGGGAGTCAACAGCGGTTCCCTGGAAAAGGAATATTTGGAGGAGTACGGCGGTGTCACGGCAGAGGGGATCGTTCGCAGCGCCCTCGGCAAGGTGAAACTGATTGAGGATATGGGGTATGATAATCTTGTCATCAGCATTAAGTCGTCGGATGTCATGATGTGTATTAAGGCGCATGAGAGGATGGCAGAGGAAACAGATTATCCGCTTCATGTGGGCATTACAGAGGCCGGAACGGTGATGGCAGGCAATATTAAGTCGGCGATCGGTCTGGGTAATATTCTCTATCAGGGTATCGGTGATACGATTCGCGTATCCCTTACGGGAGACCCGGTTGAGGAGGTGCGCTCTGCTAAGTTGATCCTGCGTACGCTGGGCCTTCGGAAGGGCGGCGTGACAGTCGTATCCTGTCCGACCTGCGGCAGGACGCAGATCGATCTGATCGGTCTGGCGGGACAGGTGGAGGAGCTGGTCAAGGACATTGATCTGGATATTAAGGTGGCTGTGATGGGCTGTGTCGTTAACGGCCCGGGCGAGGCCAGAGAGGCAGATATCGGGATTGCCGGAGGCAAGGGCGAGGGTCTTTTGATCAAGAAGGGAGAAGTGATCCGCAAGGTGCCGGAGGATCGGCTTTTAGAGGAACTAAAGGAAGAAATTATGAAAATTGCACACGCCTGATGCGCAGAAATGAGGATTATTATGAAAAAGACGCTTTTGGAGACATTTGAGGGATTGAAAATGACAGAACGCCAAAAGCGTCTTTTTTCTGATGTCATGGTGGAGCGCGTGCGTGTCCAGCGCGATCAGCGTGTGGTGAAGGTATATTTAAGGAGCGGTCATATCCTGCCATACCGTGAGGTCAGTCTGGTCAGGCATAATCTGGAGATGACACTTGGGGCCGCAGGATTTTCGGCGAGGATCATAGACCGGTATGAGCTGTCAGAACAGTACAAGCCCGCGAATTTCTGGGAGGAGTACCACGACAGTATGCTGCAGATTCTGAAGGAAGAGAATATTTTGGATTTCAATATTCTCTATCATGGGAAACCGCGCATGGAGGGGACGCTTCTGACAATCGTCTGTGAGGATGACAGGATGTACCGTGCCAGAGAACAGGAACTGACAGAGCGGATCCAGCGTATCTTTTGGGATAAGGCATCTATGGCCATTACCGTGAAGATGGAGTACATAGAGCCGGCAGGAAGGGAGGAGCTTCCGCAATATGAGTTCTTTCGTCCGGAGGGGGAGGTTCGTTCCGGGGAAAATGCTTTCCCGCAGGATGGTATCCGGCCAGAGACAGGAGAATCGGGAGCAAATACGGCATCACAGGATGCGATTGTCGGAGGACCGGAAGATGCCATGGTGCCGTGGGATGTGGATACTTCTGCGACGGCAGGTGCTGTCGGCCAGAGGATGTCAGGAAATGGAGATGCCCATTCCAAAGACGCTTCCGGACAAGGGACAGCAGAAAAGAAGGCGGCCCGTTCTGCAGACGCTTCCGGACAAGGGACAGCAGGGAAAAAGGCGGCCCGTCCGGCATCTGCTTCAAATGCAGATAAAGCGGAGAAAAAGGAGACAGCTGCAAAGAAAGGGTATGGTTCTTTTGGACAGGCAGACTGGCGGAAAAAAGGAGGGGCACGGCGCGGTAATATCGACGAGGAATGTTTCTACGGAAGAAACTGTGAGGGAGAGCATGTGAAGATCTCCGATATTCAGGGTGAGATTGATGAGGTAGTCATCGAGGGGTTGATCACCTTTGCGGAGGATAGGGAGCTTCGCAGCGGCAAGATTCTGTATACCTTTCATGTCACGGATTTTACTGATACGATCGGCGTGAAACTCTTTTTGCAGCCAGAACAATTTGAGGAAATCAGGAAACCGGCCTCCAAGGGAAAATTTGTGGTCGTGAAGGGCATGCCCCTTTATGATAATTTCAGCCATGAGATCAGTATTTCCTCGGTGCGGGGGATCAAGCCGGGCAAGGATATGCGTGTCTCCCGAATGGATCATTATGAGGGGAGCAAACGTGTGGAGCTTCATGCCCATACACAGATGAGTGAGATGGATTCTGTTATGGATGTGGAGGCATATGTAAAGACTGCTCTTAAGTGGGGGCATAAGGCGATTGCCATCACGGATCACGGTGTCGTGCAGGCATTTCCGGATGCGGATCATGCACTGAAGCCGGATGACGATTTAAAGGTCATTTATGGTGTGGAGGCATATCTGGTAGACGATCTGATCGAGACGGTCCGCAATGGCAGGGGACAGACTCTGCGGGATTCTTTTGTTGTCTTCGATCTGGAGACGACGGGAATCGGAGCCAGGAGCAACCAGATTATTGAAATCGGTGCCGTGAAGGTAGAAAATCAGACGATCACAGAAAGATTTAGTACATTCGTGAATCCCCGCCGGCCGATTCCCTATCATATTGAGCAGCTCACCGGAATCAATGACAGCATGGTAGCACAGGCTTCTGGGATAGAAGAGGTACTTCCGCAGTTTTTAGATTTTTGTGATGGATGTGTGATGGTAGCCCACAATGCGGATTTTGACATGGGTTTTATCTGCCAGAAGGCAAAGGAGCTGGGGCTGGATGCAGATTTTACAGTGATCGATACGGTAGCGATGTCCCGTGCCATGCTGCCACAGCTTCGGAGATATAAGCTGGACAGGGTGGCGAAGGAGCTTGGAGTCTCTTTGGAGAATCACCACCGTGCGGTAGACGATGCGGCGGCCACGGCAGAGATTTTTTTGCGACTCTCCAAAAGGCTGGAGGACCGTGGAATAGAGACGCTGGAGCAGCTGAATGAATTTGGCAGGCCAACGGAGGAGACGATTCAGAAGATGCCGGCGTATCATGCAATTATTCTGGCAAAGAATGAGACGGGGCGTGTGAATTTATACCGTCTCATATCGGAGTCCCACCTGAAATATTTCAACCGCCGGCCGAAGCTGCCCAAGAGTCTGTATATGAAATGGAGTGAGGGGCTGATTATGGGCTCGGCCTGTGAGGCAGGGGAGTTGTATCAGGCAATTCTGGAGGAAAAATCAGATGAGGAGATCGATCGTCTGGTACGGTTTTATGATTATCTGGAGATACAGCCGCTTGGCAATGATGCCTTTATGATACGGGATAACGACCATTATCCCAATATTCAGGACGAGAATGACCTGATGGAGATTAATCGGCGCATTGTCTCGCTGGGGGAAGAGTATCATAAACCGGTCGTTGCAACGTGTGATGTCCATTTCCTGAATCCGGAGGACGAAGTGTACCGCCGAATCATTATGGCAGGAAAGGGATTTGCAGATGCGGACAACCAGCCGCCGCTGTATTTCAGGACGACGGAGGAGATGTTGTCGGAATTTCAGTATCTTGGCAGTGCAAAGGCGGAGGAGGTCGTAATCACCAATACGAATCTCATTGCTGACAGCATAGAATATATCCACCCCTGCAGCCCCAGAAAGTGTCCGCCGGAAATCGAGAATTCCGATCAGGATTTGCGGGATATTTGTTATAACAAGGCGCATTCCATGTATGGTGAAAATCTGCCGGAGATTGTGACAGAACGTCTGGAGAGAGAATTAAATTCCATTATCAGCAACGGATATGCCGTGATGTATATTATTGCGCAGAAACTTGTATGGAAGTCGGTAGAGGATGGATATCTGGTGGGCTCGCGAGGGTCGGTGGGTTCCTCCTTTGTGGCTACAATGGCGGGCATCAGTGAGATTAATCCGCTTCCTGCGCATTATTTTTGCAGCCACTGCCATTATTATGATTTTGATTCAGAGGAAGTTAAGGCATATGCCGGGTCTTCGGCGTGTGATATGCCGGACAGAGCCTGCCCTGTCTGTGGGGAAATGCTGGAGAAGGAGGGGCATGATATTCCGTTCGAGACGTTTCTTGGATTTAAGGGGAATAAAGAGCCCGATATTGACTTGAATTTTTCCAGCGAGTATCAGAGTAATGCACATGACTATACAGAGGTCATCTTTGGCGCCGGCCAGACATTCCGTGCAGGGACGGTGGGCACCTTAGCTGATAAGACGGCGTATGGATATGTGAAAAAATATTTTGAGGAACATGATATGACAAAGAGGAGTGCGGAGATTGCGCGGATCGCAGGAGGGTGTGTCGGCGTACGACGCTCTACAGGACAGCATCCCGGCGGCATCGTTGTGCTTCCTCTTGGGGAGGAGATCTATACCTTTACGCCGGTGCAGCATCCGGCGAATGATATGAGTACCCGGATTATCACGACGCATTTTGATTACCATAAGATTGATGCCAATCTGCTCAAACTCGATATTCTCGGACATCAGGATCCCACTATGATACGTGAGCTGGAGGATCTGACAGGGGTGGATGCTGCAAAAATCAGGATGGACGATCAGGATGTATTGTCTCTCTTTGAGAGCCCTGCCGCGCTTGGTATCCGGCCGGAGGACATCGGGGGCTGTACGCTGGGGAGCCTGGGGCTTCCGGAGCTTGGAACACATTTTGTCATGAATATGCTGGAGAAGACCCGGCCCAAGAATTTTTCAGACCTGGTACGTATTTCCGGCCTGTCCCACGGAACGAATGTCTGGCAGGATAATGCGGAATATTTTATTTCGGAGGGATATTGTACCCTGTCAACAGCGATATGTACCCGTGATGATATCATGATCTATCTGATACAGATGGGCGTGGAAAACGAGCGTTCTTTCAAGATCATGGAAAGCGTCCGTAAGGGAAAGGGACTCGATGAAAGTATGATCGCTGATATGAAAGCGTGTGATGTTCCGGACTGGTATATAGAGTCATGTCAGAGAATCAAATACATGTTTCCGAAGGCACATGCGGCGGCATATATCATGATGGCCATGCGTGTGGCGTGGTTTAAGGTGCACAGGCCGCTGGCATATTATGCAGCATATTTCAGCATTCGTGCCACGGCATTTAATTATGAGCTGATGTGTCTTGGCAGAGAACGTCTGGAATATTATATGAATGATTATAATAAGCGGAGTGATTCTCTGTCAGACAAGGAGAAATCAACGCTTGAGGATATGAAGATCGTGCAGGAAATGTATGCGAGGGGGTTTCAGTTTGAGAAGATAGATATTTACCGTGCAAAGGCTACCCGCTTTCAGATCATTGATGGTAAGCTTATGCCGTCCTTTGCCTCCATTGATGGACTGGGAGGCAAGGCGGCGGAGCTGATTGAAGCGGAAGCTGCAAAGGAGCAGTTTCTGTCACGGGAGGATTTTAAAAATCGTTGCAAGGTAAGCGCAACCGCCGTGGAAAACATGGCCGATCTGGGGCTCCTGGGTGACCTTCCGCATACCAATCAGATGTCACTGATGGACTTTTTGTAAAAAGGAAATACATTGCTAGACCTCTTCCTCTTCATGCATCATAGGTTCAAAGGTACGGGAGCTTTCCTTCTTCTGACGGCTTGCCTTTGTATTGTCGAGCGCTTCCCGGCAGAAGTAGTTTTGTGCACTCAGCTTCTTTTTTCCGCGCAGGGACTGCTTTTCGTAGCTTCCGTCCGGTTGTAGAACGTGAGCCTTCAGGGTATCTGCCAGCTGGATTTCCAGGACGTGGATGACCTCTGCCTTGAGTGTCTCATCCTCAACCGGGAACAGGATCTCCACACGTTTATCCAGATTGCGCGGCATCCAGTCAGCACTGCCCATATAGACCTCTTCGTTTCCGTTATTGTGGAAATAGAAGATACGGCTGTGTTCCAGAAAGTTACCTACAATGGAGCGAATGTGTATATTTTCGCTGACACCGGGGATCCCTGTTTTCAGACAGCAGATGCCGCGCACAACAAGTTCAATCTGTACGCCGGCCTGCGATGCCTCGTAGAGGGAGTTGATGATCTGAGAATCACAGAGGGAATTCATCTTGGCCTTGATAAATGCCGTCTTTCCGGCTTTGGCATATTCTTTTTCTCTCTCAATCATGGCGGTGAAGCGGTCTCGCAGCCACAGGGGTGCAATCGCCAGCTTATTCCATACGGCGGGTTCGGAGTAACCGGACAGCATGTTAAAGACAGCCGTCGCGTCCTCACCGATCGCTTTGTTGCATGTCAGAAGCCCCATATCGGTATATAGTTTAGCAGTACTATCGTTATAGTTTCCTGTTCCAAGATGGACATAACGACGGATGCCGTCCTCTTCCCGGCGCACGATCAGCGTGATCTTGCTGTGGGTCTTTAAGCCAACGAGTCCATAGATAACATGGCATCCCGCGTGTTCCAGCTTTCTTGCCCACAGGATATTATTCTCCTCGTCAAAGCGCGCTTTTAATTCCACAAGTACAGTGACCTGCTTGCCGTTTTCGGCAGCGGCGGCCAGAGAGGCAATAATAGGAGAATGGCTGCTGACGCGGTAGAGCGTCTGTTTAATGGCCAATACATTCTCGTCGCGGGAAGCCTGGCGGATAAAATCGACGACAGGGTCGAAGGTCTCATAGGGGTGATGGAGCAGGACATCATGTGCACGTATCTGATCAAAAAGATTTTGCTCTCCGTCAAGCCATTTAGCCGGCTGGGGTGTATATGCCGGTGTCCTGAGATGATCATAGCCCTCAATGCCGGACATTTTCATCAGAAAGGTCAGATCCAGCGGACCGTTATTGTGGAAGATATCCTCCTCCCGGATATTCAATTCTTTTTTCAGGATTTTCAGCAGTTTTTTGTCAATATTTTTCTCTACCTGCAGGCGGATCGCCTGTCCCCACTGACGCTTCTTCAGCTGCTTTTCAATCTCCATGAGAAGATCTGCCGCCTCGTCCTCTTCGATCGTCAGATCTGCATTTCTCATAACGCGGAAAGGAAAAGCACACAGAACCTCGTAATTCATAAAAAGCTTGTCAATATTTCTTTCGATGATCTGTTCCAGCAGGATATATGTGTGGATCTTATTTTCGCTGTGAGATGTACCCTTTTTGTTATCTGTACTGTCGGAGCCGGCATGGTCCTTGTCGGGATCAGATGGGATCTCCACCACGCGCGGCAGTCCGGAGGGAACCTGTACCATCGCGAAATCTGTGTCAGACGATGCCTCCTTTTTTCCGGGCGTATGTGTGATGTAGAGCTCGCGGAAATGGCCGCTGCTGTCCTTCATTTTCAGGATTGCGCCGATATTCAGGGACTTATTCCGAATCAGGGGAAACGGCCGGGAGGAATCATATGCCATAGGCGTCAGCACCGGATAAACCTCCGACTTGAAATAATTATCCACATATTTTGCCTGAGAGGCCGACAAATCCTCATGACGGGAGACGATACAGATTCCCTCCTTTTTCAGTGAGGGAATCAGGCTATTGTTATATGTTTTGTATTGTTCATCCATAAATTCATGTGTGCGCTCGCTGATGGCAGTAAGCTGCTGAACGGGAGTCATTCCGGCGATATCCTTTTTGGTATAATTCACTTGTACCATATCTTTGAGAGACGCTACACGCACCATATAAAATTCATCCAGGTTGGATGCCGTGATGCTTAAGAATTTCAGACGGTCCAACAGAGGAATCGTGCGATCCTTCGCTTCCCCTAAAATACGGGAATTAAAGGAGAGCCAGCTGAGTTCCCTGTTATAAAAATATTCTGATTTCAAAAAATTTGATTTGCTCATAATAGTCACCGGACCTTTCTATTGATAAATTAGCCATAATTCTTTTTCTGTTTCAGGACAGGCTGTATGCCATAGACCTCTTCAAAGAAGCCGGAATAGAGACGGAACATACCCTGTTCCAATGTGATATCGTACAGTGTATCGCCCGTAATAATCAGCTGGCCCTTGCGCAGAGCTGCCGTAATATTTTTGAATTTCTGCTGATGGCTTCGATCCATAGCATCTGCCAGCCGCAGAATGGCATTTAATTTGGCGATGCGGATATAGTCTTCCTCGTCGAAGTTGTCACTGAGTTCCTCATAATCCGGGAAATACTCATGAAGATAGCGGACTGTAGTTGCAACGATCATTCGCTCTTTGTGGGAAATTCCGATCAGTTCCGTAGACATAATGATCTTGTAGGAATTTTCTCCGACGTCATTTAGATTGATAAATCCGCCACAATTGTGAAGGATCAAAGCAATCTGAAGCAGCAGCCGTTCCTTTTTTGTCATATTCTGCTGTCGTTTGATGGTATCGAAAATCGTCAGCGCTGCCTGCTCGATGCTGTCGCTGTGCGCCCGCTCGCATTCGTATCGTTTGGCCAGGCTGCGGGAGGCATGGATAATATCTTCCAGGAAGCTGTGTGCCGGTGTGATCTTTTCCTTTTTTTCTGCAAAATCGGCCGCCATGCCTTCGCCCAGCGTGATGCCTGAAAGCCACATCTGTTCTGCCTTCGTTTCCTCAAAGATATCATAATAGATCATTGCAGTAGGAAGCAGGAGCGCAGCTTGTTCCACAGAAGTGTTAAGCTCACGTGCAAGTTCTTCCGGATGCTGTGCGGAGATTGCCTGGTAAAATTCTTCATATTCGATGCGGCTGACAGAATCCTTTTTGCGGCCCTTGCTGTCAGTGGGTTGTACGTGGCCGAAATTATGAAGGCTTAAATATTTTACAAAGATCCGCAATTGATTGCCGACGGCAATAATATTTTTTATTTTGTATTTTTTCAGATATAACTCTGAAAACGTGTGAAGATCATTGGAGATATATTCGTAAACCAGATTCTGGTAATTATCCGTCTGGCCTCTCATATTTTGCAGGATCTCCTGAATACGGAGAGAGCCCAGCAGAATATTTTGTGTATAGATCAGGGCATTTTTGTCAAAGAGGGAAAGCTGCATACTGCCGCCGCCCACATCGACGAGTAAGGTACCCTTTTGAATCAGCTTATGGAAGGAATTTTCTTTCAGGGCAATTGCCTTATAGCAGAGATAGCGCTGCTCGGAATTGCTCAGAATCTTTATCTTAAAGCCGGTGCGCTGACGCACCTGATCAAGTACAATAAGGTTATTGTCTGCCTCGCGCAGTGCGCTCGTAGATGCGATCATATAATCTGCGATACCGTATTCCTTCATCTTCTCACGGAACCCGTTCAGTATCGTGCAGAGCTTATCAATTGACCGGTAGCTGATATGTCCGGTGGAATATGTTTCATATCCCAGACGTGCTGTATGATGTACATAATCTAATTCGCGGATGCCGGTTTTTTTCGTGACCTCGTATATGCGAAGAGATGTCTCGTGTGAACCGACATCAATGGCAGCGAAGGTTTTGACAGCCATGGAAATCCCTCCTTAACTAATGTTTATTACATAATTTATTGTAACATAAATTATTAAGATATTTCAATCTTAATATAAAATTATTTGCCAATTGTTCTTAAACGTTTTATTTCAGTTTCTGAGAACTCTTCAATCTCTTGTATACGCTCAGAAATAACGTTATCTGCTATATTTTTATAATATCCACTTAATTTAGCATAGATTCTTTCAAATGAAGACATTTCTTTATTTAATAATTGACTCAAAACTTCTTTACAAGCTTCATATCTGAATTCATAAGTTGCAGAAGCATTCATATCATATCTTGCTCCTTCACCTTCTGCCATTGTAATAGTACCATCTACTATTTCAAAATTATAATGCCAATCATTCATCAAAAAAGCACAGTATGTACTTCCGTTAACTTTTTCTGTAATTTCAACTTGTCTATCCATAAGTATCACTCCCTGTTCACATATTATAGCACCATTAAATATAAGTGTAAACAATTTGTATTTCGACAATATTTTTATACATTTATCAACATAATGTGCTATAATACAAGTCCAAGGAGATACAAAGAATGGAAAAAATTAAAAAAGCAGTTATTTTAGCTGGTGGGTTTGGTACAAGATTTCTACCTATTACTAAAGCAGTACCAAAAGAAATGCTACCAATTGTAGATAGACCAGTTATTGACTATATTGTTGATGAATGTTTACAAAGCGGAATTGAAGAAATTATTATCGTCTCTAATAATAAGAAAGCATCTATTAAAAACTACTTTAAAAGCAATTATTCTTTAGAACAACATTTAAAAA
>CAYYGS010000071.1:0-10283 GCA_964471335.1 uncultured Jutongia sp. | reverse complement strand
GATTCCATCCGCTCCGTTATATGCACTTTTCACCTCAAACCCCTCTTTTTTAAAATTATATTCTAAAATATCAGCAAGCGGTTTTTCGTCTTCAATTACAAGTAATCTAACTTTTTCTTCTTTACTTTTTTCCACACTAATTTACCTCCTCTGTTCCTTTCCCTCTTTACAAAAAAACACCTGATGCCATACCAAAAATGCATAGACAGTCCATATTTTCCTGCTGTTATCCGACTTACCTGATTTGTGTTCCTCTAATAGTTCAAGAAGATATTCCTGATGAAAATAACGTGATGCCGTTTCTTCAGAAAACAGTTCCTTTATCTTTTGATACCAGTCATCCTCCATCAGCCAGTTACGTATCGGAACAGGAAAACCAAGTTTCTTCCTTCCGGCTGCTTTTTTGGGCAGATAAACGGAAGCCACATTCCTCAGTGTATATTTTGTTGTATAATACTTTGTCTTTATACCATGTGGAATCTGCCTTGCAACCCCAAAAACATTTTTATCAAGAAATGGTACGCGTAGCTCAAGCGAATGTGCCATGCTCATTTTATCTGCCTTTTGCAAAATATCACCCGGAAGCCAGTATTTTAAATCGATAGACTGCATCCGGTCAGAATCCTCTAAATGACTTAGCTTTATGTAATCCTCCCGTAAAAGCTCCTGTGAACTTATAACAGCTGCTTTTTTTAGAAGTTTTTCTTTTTCCTTCTCATGAAAAATATAAGCATTCCCAATATAACGCTGATTTAACTCCTGTGCAGCACGTATCAGATAATTTCTTCCTTTTATATATTTGGGAAGAATTTTCTCTGCCGCCACCGCCAATATCTTTCGCATCTGCAAAGGAAAACATTGCATAAACTTTAGTGCTTTGGGTTCAAGGTATATATTATAACCACCAAAAATCTCATCTGCCCCCTCGCCTGACAATACTACCTTTACCTTTTTGGATGCCTCTTTTGCCAAAAAATACAGGGCTATTGCCGATGCATCCCCTGATGGCTCATCCAAATAATACATTACATCAGGAACTGACTCCAGAAACTCATCTTTCCCTATATATCGGCAATAATTCTCTACACCAAGACATCCTGCTAACTCCTTTGTATACGGCGTTTCATCATATCGTTTCCCCATATCAGAAAAGCCTATGGTAAATGTCTTCGTACAGCCCGACATGGCAGCAATAAGACTTGAATCCACTCCACCGGACAAAAAGCTCCCCACTTCAACGTCACTAACCATATGCTTTCTCACTGAATCATATACTGACTCCCGTATATCATCAAGCATCTTCGGCCATGCTCTGTTATCCATCGGCTCAAGCATAGTCTCATAATAATTGACGATTTTTAATTCCTTATCTTTATATTCCAAATAATGTCCCGGCCTTAACTGATAAATTCCTTTAAAAAATGTTTCCGGCAAAACCGAATACTGAAATGACAGATACTGCTCCAAAGCTTCTTCATTCACTGTCATATAATATCCCGGGAATTCTAAAATACTTTTTATCTCTGATGCAAAAACAAACACACTACCTATCCATGCATAATAAAATGGTTTGATTCCAAAATTATCCCTTGCTGCAAACAATTTTTTCTGTTTATTATCCCATATAACAAAGCTGAACATCCCCCGTAATTTTTCCAATAGTCCGGTTTGATATTCCTCATATCCATGAAGTAAAACCTCTGAGTCCGAATTGCTATAAAAAACATGTCCCTTTTTTTCAAGCTCTCTTCGCAATGTTTTAAAATTATAAATCTCTCCATTAAAAGCAAGGACAAGATTTTTGTCTTCATTTAACATGGGCTGCATACCTGTATTTTCATCAATTATACTTAATCTCTGAAACCCCAGCATAACATCATCCGAGATATATTTGGAATTTCCATCCGGTCCCCTATGCCTAATGGCATTCATCATATGAAACAGTATCTCCTCCTTTTTACATTTCTCTTCCTTATATCCAACAGCTCCACAAATTCCACACATTTTGTTATCACCTCTTACGTATTTTGTTGTCATTAACCCTATCAAAAAGAGTTTTCAAACAAATAGAGAAAATGTTGCAAAATTGTGAAATGTTAAATTTATTTTGTTGTGGTATTTAGTTCAATGTATTTCTCGGCTCAAAACAAAGCAATCTGCTTTTGTTTTGCAAAAATACAGGGAAGAGCATATGCTCTCGTTTCCGCAGTATATGCTCCTCCCTGAAAAGTAAATTATAACAATGCTATTTTATAATATAAACAACACTCTTTTTTAGAAATCTACCTCTGTGTCATAATAGCAGCACTTCAGCAATTTCTCCATCTCTTCCTGAGATGGCTGTCTTGGATTTGACCCTGTGCAGGCATCCAAAATTGCATTAGCAGCAATCTCCGGCAGTCTCTCTAAAAATACATCCTCCGGCACAAATCCCTGCTCCGTCGGATAGCTGTCTGCACCATAATTCTTGATGCAATGCGGTATATTCAAATCATCATTCATTCCACGCAGATGATCAATCAGAAGCTTTACCTTCTCATCATCGCTGCCGCCACCCAGATTCATAAAATCAGCAATCTCTGCATAACGTTTCTTGGCGGTCTCATCCTTAGCATTAAAAGCGATAACCTTCGGCAGATACATTGCATTGGCAGCGCCGTGGATAATATGTGCACCATGATCCGCAAAAGCGGCACCGGTCTTGTGAGCCATAGAATGTACGATACCCAGCAGTGCATTAGAAAATGCCATACCTGCCAGACACTGTGCATTATGCATGCTGTGGCGTTTCTCCATATCCCCATTATAAGAGTCAACCAAATCCCGCTGAATCATCTTAATAGAATGCAGTGCCAGAGGATCGGTATAATCACAATTGGCAGTAGAAACATATGCTTCTATCGAATGCGTCATCGCATCCATACCTGTATGTGCCACCAGTTTTTTGGGCATGGTCTCTGCTAATTCCGGATCCACAATCGCCACATCTGGCGTAATTTCAAAATCCGCAATCGGATATTTAATTCCTTTTTGATAATCCGTAATAATTGAAAATGCTGTTACCTCTGTTGCCGTTCCGGATGTCGAAGAAATCGCACAGAATTGAGCCTTTGTGCGGAGCTTTGGCAATCCGAACACCTTGCACATATCCTCAAAAGTCGTGTCCGGATATTCGTACTTAATCCACATTGCCTTTGCAGCGTCAATCGGAGAACCGCCACCCATGGCAACAATCCAATCCGGCTCAAACTTCTGCATTGCTTCAGCGCCTTTCATCACTGTCTCCACCGACGGATCCGGCTCTATTCCTTCAAATACTTCTACTTCCATGCCAGCCTCTTTCAAATAGCCAATTGCCTTATCCAGAAAACCGTTCTTTTTCATGGAACCACCGCCGACACAAATCATCGCGCGCTTTCCCTGAAAATCTTTCAGTGCAGCCAGTGAACCTGCCCCATGATACAAGTCTCTTGGTAACGTAAACCTTGCCATACTTCAAATACCTCCATTCCTATAAACCTGTCAATATATTTACGAGCATTGGCATTACAGCTTGCAATTGCAGTTTGCAATACCAAACTCATCTACTATTCTAACACTATGAACAAAGGAAAGCAATGACAGATCGCTTTCCTTCCCCATGCAAAATTTTTATGCTTATATTCGTAAGGCATTCCCGACAGATTTATTTGTCATATTTACGGAAGCGTCTATTTTCCTGATCGCCTCTGATGTCCTGTCATTCGATACGCTCAATTCGCTGATGATCCGCGGTTGAAGTGTAGTCTTCTTAGGGTGTGTTTTTTGCAGCCTTAGAAGGATTTTTCAACCTATCTCCACAAAGCTGAGGCCCCAGATAATCCGACAGCAGGAATCCCTCCTCCGTCAATGACAGATACTCCTCTTCACCAACAGCATATCCTTCCCGAATCCAGTCTGCCAGACAGGGAAAATCCTTCTCCGGCTCCCCCTGGAAATGTTTTCGGTAATCCTGTCTGTCGATCCCCCTTCCATATAAGATATGACGAATAACATATCGTCTCCGCTCCTCCTCCTCCGACAGCAGATACCCATGCGAAGGATGGCAATAATCCCGTTCCTCCAGAAAAGACTTCAAAATCACCATGCAGGACTCCTGTCTGACGGCATACGGCGTACAGAAATGAAGACGTCCAAGATAACTCCTGCCTCCGCAGCCCAAAGATAGAGTATTGCCAAAGCCGCAGAGGGAAATATCTGTCTCCTCCTCCTTTTCATGGCCTGCCACAGAACCGTCATGATGCTGGTTTCTCCTGACAAACCGTCTCATAGATACCGCACGGTATCCATGCTCTTGCAGAAAATGCCGGACAAAACGCCCCATCTCAAAGATATCCTCCGAAACGGCCATATGCCTTCCCGCCATCCCCGTCTCCGGCTTGATATACAGAGGATAGACAAATAATTCCTCCGGATCAAACGACAACGCCCACTGCAGGGAATATGTAAGACTGGAAATTGTCTGACCGGGAATCCCATAAATCAGATCTAGATTAACGCAGTCAAATCCCGTCTCCCGTATGATCTCAATCGCACGCTCTCCCTGTCCCGCCGAATGATATCTGCAAAGCGTCTCAAGCTCCTTCGGCACAAAGCTCTGGATACCAATGCTGATCCGATTCACCCCTTCCTCCTTTAGAAGCCTGCATTTCTCTGCTGTCGTCTGATTTGGCGATGTCTCTACAACCACTGGCCGACTCCGGCAATCCATGCCAAAATAGTCTCTGGCAATTCGAAAAAGCCTGCAAAGCAATTCCTTCGGCAAAAGCAGCGGCGTCCCCCCGCCAAGCGTCAGATCATCAAAAACAGTATCCCGTGGGAGGAGCGGAGCCCACTGCTCGGCCTGTCTCTCCATGGCATCCAGATATCTCTCCATCAAACGTTCCGGCTGGCCGGCCAGTGAAAATAAATTGCAATACCCACATTTATACTGACAAAACGGGATATGAAAATATAGGCTGTTCTCCCCTCCGGAAAGTGCCTTCATATAATCCGACAGCTCGATCAGCGGCAGCGGGCCGTATGACGTCTTGTGAGGATAGCTGTACATATACTGAATATACGGATTCTCAATGGATCGCCTGCTCTTTTGACTCATGATGTCCCTTCTTTCTTGACTACTATTGTAGAATATTATCTTTTTAAAGGAAAAAATATTTACAGGGAACGGTATTTACAATCGGATGATTAATCCCGTGAAACCACACCCCGTCTTCCCCATAACAGGTGCCGTGATCCGACAGACAGATCACAAAAGCATGGCCGCGTTTTGAAAAGGCGTTAAAAAGACGTGCCAATTCTCCATCCACATAGCGCAATGCTGCCGCATGCGCTTCTACACAGTCCTTCTTCCTTCCCTCAACATAAAAATAATTTGGATAATGGATCGCCGGAATATTGATATACAGCATCACCCTTTGTTCTGTTTCCAGCTGTTCCAATTTGCGGACAGCAAAGTCGATCTGATGCGTCGCACAATCTCTGACCCTGCACCCAAATGCAGGCTTCCAATAACTCTGTGTAAAATATCCGGGCATAACCTTGCCGATATCCGTTCTCTTATCAAAAAAACTGACACCACCAATACAGATCGTCTCGTACCCCTCTGCGGCAAGTCCTTCTACCCATGTAGCACCAGAAAAAGTATATGCTCCCTCCGGAGCCACTCTTCCCATCCCAATATCTTCTGAAAAGAATAATTTTTCCCGTTCCTTCAGGTTGCGCACCTCCGCATCGACCGGCAAAAATCCCGCAAACATTGCCTGATGGGACGGATATGTAAAATTGCCGGGCGCCTGGCATTTACGCCACGGCCCGTAACGGTTTAAGGTCGGCGTGCCTCCTGATTCCTGCTCCTGTATTGCCACATCATAACGCAGGGAATCAATACATACAAATAAGATGTCGCGTGTCCCCACAATCTCTGTCATATCAACCGCCATCTCAAACCCTCCTGCCACTCAGATTTCCCATTGCCGCACCCACTCCATCTGCTCCCGGTAAATCAGATTTTCCCCATAAATGTCCTGATAAATCAAATCTCCCTGCCCATTGATCTCTATAATCAGGGGACGCCTGCTTCCCCGCTCCAACATCACATCTATTCCGGCTGTCCTAAGTCCCGGAAAACATTTCATCACATCACCGCACAAGTTCTCAATCCCTGACAGTTCCCGATCCGACAATCCCAACTGCTCCACCAGCAGCGCGCCGTTATTGAGATGAAGGTTTGTAATCGGCCCCGCAGAGCCTCTTGCCACCATATGTACAACATGCCCAAGCTGCCATACCACCCGCAGATCATAACATTGTCTCCCTGTCCCTGTCATCGTCACCTCTTTACTGTGCCACTGCTCCACCACTGCGCCCAGCGATAAGATCCGATCCAGCACCAGAAGGATCTCCTCCTCCCGCCGTAAACAAAACAGGTGCTTTGTATTCACAAGCTGACCATCCACTATGTGGCAGGAGGTATAGGCTGCCATCCCTCTGCCTGGCCGCTTTATTCGAAGAGCCATCACTCCTGCCGCTCCCGAAAAAAATCGTGGCTTGACAAAAACGGCCGGAATATGTTCTGACTCCATCCACCGGATCAACTCCGAAGAATCAGAAAAATATTCCGCAAACATTTTCGTTGCCAGAATACCATTTTCCTGTAAGATCTGCTTTGTCATCCGCTTATCTAAAGTCGCTCGGAGCGCCGAAGGCTCATTCCAAAAAATCGGCCCGCTCCCCTCCATACGATCCAGACAACGAAGATATTTTTCAATCTCCCCTGCACCCTGTGTCAAAACAGAATCAGAATAAGAGGGCGGATCCAGTTTCACCACCCTCTTATTATCCCAGTGAAAAATCATATCAGAATCTGGTAACGAAAGGAGGCTGCTCCAGGGCACAAGCGAAAGCTCCACTCCCGCTGCAAGCGCTGCGCTCCTCGTAAAATCTGTGCGCTTCGTCCCCTCCTCGCCAACCAGAATCATATGGTTCTCCCTCTTTCTCTGCTTTTATCCTTCCTGCTGTTTTAGTGGAACTTCATTCTTTTCAACTTATTCCCCAAGCATCGGATAACGCCATGTCTCTCCATCGTACTCGTCCTCTTCCTGCTGATCGTCCATCAGAATCTCCTTACCGGAAATTCCTTCAAGTTTTTTCATCATTTCATCCGACAGAAAATGCCATGACAGATTCACCAGTTCAATATTGCCATACTGCGGAAGCTTTTCGAGAAGAATCTCACCGCCCTTGTCTGATAAACATCCCATCGACAAATCAAGTGTCGTAATCTGATTGATGTACTTGCTGGCAAATACCGCTTCTGTCACCTCATCCTCAATCTCACTGTCTGCCAGTCCCAAATAGGTCAGCTTTGGAAAATCAGACTCTGCCAGAAATGTCTGAATCGTATCCGCGCTTCCGTCAAATCCGTAATTTTCCTCTCCGAGATAGAGCAGAAGCTTCTCCAACGCGGGCAGTTTTGCCTTCTGGATCTCGACAATATTATCAGTGGGAAGGCCGCCACAGATAATCTCAAGATGCTTCAGGTTACTATGCTCTATCGTGCCAAGCGTAAGCTTTGTGCTTCCCTTAATCGTAAGCTTTTCCAATTGCGGCAGTGCAGCCCATAGCTTCGAATAATCTCCCTGTATGATCCAGGAAACCTCGCAATCCTCAAAATCCATATCGCCGAAAAAGAGGCTCTTGATATTGGAAAATTTCTCCTTATTCTCCACGATACCATCAATCAGGCATTGCACGCCTTCCTCATTCTCATCCCAGCAATTTCCCCAGCAGCCAATGACAATCTCTTCTAAATTGGCAAGCTCGCTGCATGTCAAAATCTCATCCAGCATCGTTTTTGCTGACTTTCCCTCCTCCGTGTCATCATACGTGTACCTAAAATCTTTACTAATAAACATTTTACATCATCCTTTCTATTTTTTTCCCGCCAGCTTAATTTCTGCCGGGGTGATTTCCTGTTCACTGTACCTTGCCACCTGGTACAGGGCCGTCAGGGCATCAATCTGATCCCTGCCCGATGCATTAACGCGTTCATGCAGCCTTCCCGCCGTCTCCGAATCGCGGATGCTGTTCTTCAACGCCCTCTGCACCCTGTGCTTAAAATGATATCGCACCTTTTCCCGATTGTCTCTGAAAATACGTCTGGCCAGTCGTTTCAGCAAGGTCTCTTCCGGGGGCAGTTCCTCAATCTGATCTATAAAGATCGTCTCCTGCAGGATCCCCTCGTGCTGTTTCTTCAGCATGTCACGCAGCTTCAGATAAAACTCGCGAAGCCCCAGGACAAAAAGAGTCGTAACGGCCAACGTCCCGATAATCGCCAGAATAATATTATCTGTCAGAAATCCCGTCTCCGGCGTCTGTAATTCCCCGATATCACTCTCCCCCGTCCTGCCAGGGCTCTCCGGATGGTTCAGGCTGCGCAGCCACGCCAGAAAAAGCTGTACCACCCATATCACATATCTCAATACCAGAAGCAGATAATGCTTCAACGGCTCCAGCCATGCATCATACCGCCCCATAACCGCCGCCAGCATCAACAGGCCGGCCAGCACCAGAAAATGCGTAATACATTTCGTATTCAACTGGAAAATATTCTCCACAGAAAAATCAGTAATTTCTCTCTTCTCCTGCATATAATCATTAAATCTCGAAAGATACGTACACCAAAAATGAAACAGAAGCAGAACAATACCTAAAAACAATCCCATCATGGTAAAGCGCATCTCATGGCGAAACACTCCCCACAGATACATAACAACCACTTCTGCAGCATGATACCACTTCCCATAGTAGTACGCCTGCCCTCCCTGCCGGTACATCAGCACAGAAGATATAAAACAACATGTCAGCATCACAAAATAAAACGCTGCCATCTCCTCAAACATATCCTGTGTTCTCACCACATAATACACCATCGGAAGATACAACACAATATGACCAGCCACCAGCATCCACAACCTCTTTGCCCAGGTGCGGAGCAGATGGATCAGGATATAATACAGAAAGATACCCATCACACAGATCAGATCCGGAATCAGAATCCCCTGATAGGCAGAGGATATAAAAAGGCAGACACCGCACCATGCAATCAGATTCATCCAAAGCATAGAATAATATAGCATTCTGCGATAACGCTTACGTGCATCCTTCTTCTTTATGTCATAAGCACCTTCCATGCCACCATCCCTTCCTGTATCTCCCATCGCTCCTCATCCGTCTCCGGAACGATCTGGCACACTCCCGTCAGTCTCTTTCGCAGCTCCGTATAAAACTCATTCCACTCTTTCCCGTGCTCGGAAGAAATCAGCAGATATTGTACCCTGTTTTTCTCCTGCCTGCATTCCCTCTTTGCCAATTCCAGAAAATCCCCCGGCGGCTTCCCGGTATCAATCCTCGCCAGTCCCCGGTCAATCGTAACCATCTGCTGCGGCCCGAGTCCCCGTTCAATCTGAACCGGTTCTCCTGTCTCCACATCTGCTGCATTTGTATAGATTGATACTGCGACGCCCTCCGCCAGAAAGCGGCTTGCCAGAGTTGAGACGACAGAGATAGAATATTCCTGTACCTCCCGCCGTTTTAATATGGCATGTGTATTAATATTTAATAAAATGCAAATCTCCAGAGAATAGGAGCTGTCATATGTATTGACGAGAAGCTCCCCGTTTTTTGCAGAACTTTTCCAGTTAATTCTCCGCATAGAATCATACGGCTGATACGGACGGATCCCACGAAAACAAAAAGGATCCTCCTGAAAACTCCTCCGTGCCGTAATCTCTCCCATAATCTGCCGGTATGTCGGTTCAAAAGGTTCTGTCGGTATCTTTCGCGGATAAACATACAACTGTGTCTCATTGGCAAAATTCTGCGCAAAAAGCCCGCTGAAAAAATAATCCTGCGCGACCGCCTGTATCTCCCGGATTGTAAAAAAACCCCTGGCTCCTGCAGAAAAAGAGTGAATCCTTGTCACCTGCTGTCTTCCGCCCACACAAAACACGTCATTCCGGTAATAGTAATCCGATACAACAGAATTTGTCCCATCATCAAATGCAAAGGACTTGTCGGTCATAAATTTAATCTGTAACGCCGGAAGCGGCATTTTCTTTTCATTCCGAATCACTTCCCGAAGTTCACAGACCTCACCTACACAGACACCTCTTTTCTCCATCGTCAAAGATACCTGAAGCCGCTGTGACCAGTGCTTTGAAAAATAATATCTCTGCAGGCCA
>CAYYGS010000070.1:0-10396 GCA_964471335.1 uncultured Jutongia sp. | reverse complement strand
CTCGCAATAACCTCAAAACACGCTTGAAAATTAACATTTTGTGCAAAATGTATATATTCTATCGTAAGAAATTCTTAAATTTTTCCATGCAATTAATATTTGTAACATTTTTTGTTATAATTTTAGTAAATCCGTCCTAGTCATAGACAACTTTTGATTTCCTCATATGAAATCGTGCCTCCAAACAGATCAAGGGCACTGCCAATCGTGAAATCAATCCTGCCCGCACCCTTTCTCTCCAACAGCGAGATATCTTCCATAGAATGAATCCCTCCGGCATAAGTAACGGGATTCCCCTGGTAAGCCGCCAAAATCGAGAGGACAGACTCATCCAGCCCTGCGCTCTTCCCTTCCACATCCACCGCATGAATCAAAAATTCATCACAATATTCTGCCAGATGCTCCATCGTCTCCGGTATCAGTCGTTCCTTTGTCTGATTCTGCCAACGATCCGTAACAATATAATATTCCTCCCCATAACACCTGCAGCTCAAATCCAAAACAAGACGGCTGCTCCCGATCAGTGCGGACAGAGACGCAAGCCTGTCATAATCTATGATCCCATCACGAAATACATACGAAGTAACAATGACATGCGATGCTCCCATTTACAGAAAGCTGTCCGCATTCTCCAGCGTTACACCGCCTCCGATCTGCATTCCGCCGGGATACACCTCCAGCGCATGCTTTGCCTGTTCCAAATCCTTCTCATACCATGGACTGTCCTTTGAATTCAGCAGGATAATATGGCCTCCCCGCAGACCGTCCTTCCGATATTTTGAAGCATACCAGGCGGCGTCATGTCCTGATACAAAGTTGTCCTCTGCCTTTGAACCGTCATCCCGCAGACTGCCTCCCACAATCTGCTTGACCGCTCCATTATGTATATCAATACATGGTCGAAATTTCATATACCCTCACTTCCCAATATAGCGGCTTATTTCACCAACACAAAACAGCTAGTACATCAAACCATTGTACTAGCGAGTTGTTATCTTTCTTGCAATTTCCTCATAGCTCTCTCCTGGCTTAATCGAAAACGTCCCCGCCTTGATTTTGTCACTGTAACCATTCTTCTCCAGATAATTATCAAAATCAAGTGCATCCGAAATCAGTTTCTGATCCTCCAGACGTCGGCTTACCTGACTGGACCATTCTCCTG
The DNA here is from genome assembly GCA_964471335.1 of uncultured Jutongia sp. GTDB lineage: Bacteria > Bacillota > Clostridia > Lachnospirales > Lachnospiraceae > Jutongia. The sequence continues at coordinate 9,234 of CAYYGS010000070.1, read as the reverse complement.
CCTGAATCGAAAATTCCTGCTCCGCCTTCTGAAGCTCATCCTCCATCTTCTGCTTCGACTCATCCATCTCCTTCTGCGCGTCCGGATCCTCCTTACTCGAAAGGACCTTCTGCTTTCCGGACGGCTTCGGCGTATCCTGTGTCTTTTTCCCCTTAGCCGGCGTCGACGCAGGAGAAGAAGAGGCAGACGGCTCAGCCGACTCCTCTGTACGGATCGACAGGCTCTCTGTCCTATCCTGCTCAGCATACACCATCCCCAACTCTTTTGCTCTTTGCACTATCGCGGAGTCCGAAGATTCTATCCGGTACATGATTCCCAAAATCACAGTGGCAAACAGTACTCCAAAACCAAATCCCCGAATAAAGAACTTTTTATCCATGATATTATAAACTCCTTTTAGTTCGATTGAAATAAATCAATAACAAATTTCACCTCACCCTGCCCTAAAGACAACATTTTTGAGATTTCCAGGACAGAATGTCCCTTTTGATATAGTGAGATGATATCTTTATTGTGATTTCCTACGACCTCTGCTCTCCTTCCACCTTTCTTTTTCTTTGGAAAATACACCTGCTCTCTCTCTTCCTCCCTCTCAATCGCTTTCACTTCCTGCTCATAGATCTCATCAAGCGGCTTCTTCTCCTCGTTCTGCTCCGGCACAGTTCTCTCCCTGCTCTCCTGCTGTCCGGACGTATACAGGGAAGATTCCAACACATGCCTCTTTTTTTCCAGTTCCTTTAAGACCTGAACCATTTTCTGATATTCCATTGCAAGATCATTATGAACCTCAGCCTTAACGGCATCTGCCTGTCTGATCAGCTCCTTAAATTCCTCCTGCTTTTCACCCAACATATTATAGAGAAAAACCACCTCTTCATGATTTTTCTCTATACGCTCCAGGATCGGACCAAAATATTCATCCATTCCCATAATCTTATCATTAGAGAGTCGGCTCATATAATCCTTCGCCTCCTCCATAAATTCCCCACGCAGCTCTTCCCACTGCTCGCGGATCTGACGGCTGATCTCCTCCTCGGCCCTGGCGGCTGTCATGCCGTCTCCTGCCAGCCCGGAAGCGTCCTTCTCCTTCGTTTCCTCCCGCATCATCAGCCAATAGCTGAGAGCAACTGCTCCCACACTTATGATCACCATTGTTATCTCTAACACTATCATGTTTATACCTCTTTTTTCTCAATTTAACTGCTCTTCTCAAATTGAGAATCTGATTATCTTTCTGTATAACATCTCCAAAAGAGCCAGAGCTATACCTTCATATCAAAACCGCCTCTTGAAAAGATATTCTCCTTCTCCTGGGATGCCCCTTCTCCATCCTCCGGCCGGCCTTCTCTGCCGGAACCTTTTTTTCCTCTGCCTTTCCCCTTCTTTTCCTTATCCTGATAACGAAGCTCTTGATTCTCCGCCTTCTTCCGCCTTATCGTCTGCTGACTGTTCTGCCTGACCTGCTGTTGGAACTGGGAGGCCACCTCCTGTTGGGACTGCTGATATTTGACCTGTTCCCCATGCTGGTTCTCTGCCACCTCCTGTGACTTCGGCGGCATACTAATATGGTCGATCATCATTGACATACGCGCTCTCTCCTTCCTAAATCGCTCTTACACGGATGTCCGCACCATCCCGCACAAAAGCGCTATGCTGCGTTTCCGTCCGGATAGACGTCGTCACACTTGAAATCGTCATTTTTACTCCCGGATATGTAATATTCTCTACAATAATCCTACCATCCTTATTATTCTGCAATTCCTCTCCCAACACAGCATATTCCTCAGAATCCTCCTCGATCTGCTGATCAATTTCCTTTATTCTGGCAGTAGCCTCCTTTAATTTCTTCATCTTATCATCATCCAGGCTTCCCTTTGCCTCCAGACGCTTTTTCAGGATCATAAGATTCTGCAGGAGACTCTCTTTCTCCCCTTCCAGACTCTCCATCTCCTTCTCCAGCGCATGATATTTCTCTGTAAGCTTCGGATCAATTCCCACTTCCAGCTCCGTGGCCGTTCCCATCGATGAGCCAGCCGTCTTCGCCTCAATCCTGTTCTTTGTACGCACGCTTCCCCCGGCAATCAGACCTCGTTTTCCATGTACCTTAATATCTTCCTGTGCAACGATCTGGCTATGCATGATTGCGTCTGTCTGAATTCCGCCTGCGGTATTCACTGATGCGCTTTCTATAAAGTTAGATATTACATCTCCCTGTGCCTCTATTTCTGCCTTTCCCATTCCCTGAATACCACGCTTAATCACGACCTTACCGCCGGCTTCAATCCTTGCCCCCTCGACGACTCCATTCACCGTGACATCACCCGTTGCCTTAATCGAATAACCTGTCAAAACATTTCCCTTGACCAGCACACTTCCGTCATAATCAATATCTCCGGTAGAGGCACCAAGATCAGCCGGTACTTCATACAGATTCGATACAAATACGGTATCATTCACCAAAACCACATTCCCTGAGACTTCCGAATACATCTCCAGCTTATCCTCAGACAGATGAATATTCCTGCCATACTTCAGAATCTTATTGTCCACCTTTTTGGGCTTCATTGGGGCACCTGTCACATCCGTCCCAGGTGTTCCATAGTCTGCTGGTATCAATGTAGCCAAAAGCTGTCCTTCCTTCACCTGTTCGATCATGTCCAGATTGTGGAAATCCACGCTGCCATCCTCAGACATTGCAGGTTTACATGTCTTATCTACATTAAAATGATATTGGATCTCCGCACTTTTTCCATGCACCGGCATCGTTGCCTTCGCGATCAGTACATCCGTACAATACAGACGTCCCTTCATCATCAACTCCAGATTAGAATCAATCAGGCCATGCTGAACGCCCTGCTGTTTTATCAACTCCTTCATATCCTTGACAGACAAACGCTTTCCATCGCTTGATGGCGGATAGATCCGCAGCTTCGCCATCCGTTTCTCCTTGTCGATCGTCACCAGAGGATACTCATTTTCCGGCAGGATCTTCCCTCGCAGGATCCTGTGCTCGGCATTCTTTTTCTCCGCTGCCTTTCCAACAAACTCAACGACGTCCTCCGTCGAGACATCCTGTATCTTCTTTTTATCCAAATACAGTAAAATATCCTCCGGCGATAATGGATTTCCTCCATCTAACGCAGGGTACGACTTCAAATATACGCCATCGTCCTTATGAACTAATTGAAAAAAAGCATTTCGTTTCATAATTCATCCTCATTTCTATAGGGTTAAAAAGGCAAAACCAGCGTTTTGCCTTGCAAGAAATCCTTTGGATTTCTTGGTTGCATACCACTATGTTACGAGCAATTATCTATAGGGTTAAAAAGGCAAAACCGGCTGCCACCCGCCGCGACAGCCACTCTATATATTCCATATTCCAAAAACGCCCATATTTTCTGCTCCCAGCCTTTCCCGCATCTTTTTTAATGACTTTGTATGCAGCTGAGATACCCTCGATTCAGACACCTCCAGAATATTACTGATCTCCTTCAGCGTCAGTTCCTCAAAATAATACAGAGCAATCACTCTCTGTTCCTTTTCTGTCAGAGAATCAATAGCCTCTGCCAAAATTCTCTTGAGTTCCTGGCGTTCTACCACTTGTTCCGGCTGCTGAAAAACAGATTTATTTCCTGCCTCCACCCGCACTTCGCTTCCTTGTTCCAGATATTCATCCAATGAAACTAAATTGGATACCTGCGTCTGATTAATGAGTTCATCCAATTACTCCAGGGATATTTCCATATTTTCTGCAAGTTCCTCATTTGTCGCAGTTCTGCCGAGGCTCGCCTCCAATTCTCCCATTGCCTGCTCCAGACGGCGCTGCTTCTGTCGAAGCGTCCGCGGAATCCAGTCCATCTTTCGGATCTGGTCCAGAATCGCCCCCCTGATACGGAGACTGGCATATGTCTCAAATTTAACTCCCTTTGTCAACTCAAACTTATCAATCGCATCAATCAACCCAAAGATACCATAGCCTACCAGGTCATCGTACTCAACCGTATAGCCCAAATACATTCCCATTCGGCCGGCAACTACCTTCACCAGTCCGGCATACTCAATAATCAATTGTTCTCGCAATTTTAAGCTCTTGGTTTTGGAATATTCATCCCATAATGCTGCTCTGCCCTTCTCATCCATGGTTTTTGCCATCCTCTTTATGCGCATTAACAGTTATCAGAAAGTTTGCTGTCTCGTTTCCTCCATCTCATCAGCCTCATGCATCTCCGGATTCACGGTTTCTTCCAAATCCTCTGTCTCCTCCGGTGAATCGGGCGTCTCTTTCATAAACCGATTGGACGTCAGAACCAATTCAATCACTTTTTTTACAATACAGCCAATGATATAAAATACAATTAACACTGCAAGCAGTATTTCCAGGCTGTATGTTGTATCCATTCCCTTGATAATAGAAATACTACATACTACAGCCCCTGCTAAAAGTGTAATAATTTTTGGAATATACTCTGTTTTCATGATGCACCCCATATAAATGCCAAAACGGCATTGATTTCGAAACCTTTCTAAATGGTACGAATCGGCTTACCTACAGACTTAATGACAAATTCATCCCTTTCCGGATAAAATTCCACCGTGCGTCCGAAATTCTTTCCGGTATCCTCTGCCAAAAGCCGAATTCCCAACTGCTGCAGTTTCTTTTTAACCGCTTCAACATTTCTGTCTCCCACACGCAGCATATCATTATTAGCACTAAAAGCAAACATCTGTGCTCCACCGGCGATCTTTGCCGTAAGCATCGTACGATTAGCTCCCTTCTTCTTCAACATTTCCAGTAAAAGATCAATTCCTGTATCTGCAAATTTTGCCCTGTTTTGGTTCTGTCGTACTTTTGTGCTGTCGGGAAGCATAATATGCGCCAAACCGGCAATCCCCGTCGATTTGTCAAACAACACGATGCCCACACAAGAACCAAGTCCCAGAGTTGTAATTGCATCTGGCGCACGACAGACATTAACATCTGCCATCCCTACTTTTACCATTGTTCCTTCCATTTTGACTACCACCTAAATTCCTAATGATTTCAAAATACGTGAATATGATTCCAATGTTGGAATCAAAATAAAATATCCTTTGATATCTACATCCATATCACCAAACTCAGACTCAATCAGAAGCGCTTTATCTCCCAGCTTTCCAAATTCAATCGCCGGGACACTCAAAATCGCCCCCGCCATATCGATCGCAAGACTGGGAACTGTCTGCACAATCGTTAAATTTGTCATTTTCGATATTGCCGTCAGGTAAGCACCAGAAATGATATTGCCGATCTCCAACAAGGCAGATAATTCAATCTCATCAAAACCATCGGCTTCCTGATTCTCTTCCGTTCCCATCAGCTTATGTACGAGATGACGCGCTGCGCCGCTCTCCAACACAAACAACATCGAGCCCTCAATATCGCCTTCCAGAGACAAAAGTACACCCGCTACCAATGTCTCTGCACCACCAATGATTTCTGCCAGATCCTTAAAGGCCAACATCTCCACCTTTGGAACATGCATATCTACTCTGGCATTAATCATCTGGGACAACGCTGTCGTCGCATTGCCTGCTCCGATATTTCCGATCTCTGTCAGAACATCGAATTCCATATCTTCCATATTTTCATTGTAGGTCTGCATATCTCACCTCATTTTAAAATGTATCCTTTTCAATAATCACATTATAAATATTGAGAAGGGAGATCAGCCCCTCTCCGTGTTTTCCTATTCCGCTGAGGTATTGTGCTTTTATATCATTCGAATCAGATGATGTCGGCTTTTCAATCGAATCCTCACTCAATGTCACCACCTCACGCACTTCATCGACGATAATGCCAATCGCAGACTGAGACTCCAGCTTAATAATAATGATTCTGGTCGCATTCGTATATTCATCCGGCTCCAGATCAAACTTAAGACGAATACTCATAACAGGAATAATCTCACCTCTGAGATTAATCACTCCCTTAAAATAATGCTGTGCCTTGGGAACACGAGTAATCCTCTGCTGTCTCACAATATTGTCCACGTATTGAATATCAATTCCATACTGTTCTGAACCAATACGCACAACAATATACTGCTTTCCCTCGCTGACTGTTGCTACATTTTGAACATTATTTACACCATCCATGCTGCTCCTCCATTTCCATTCACCTTATACGCTATACCAGAGTATTGACCTCAAGGATCAATGCCACCTCGCCATCGCCGAGAATAGTTGCGCCGCTAATCAGTTTACTGCAATTAATATAATTGCCGATTGACTTAATAACAACTTCCTGCTGTCCGATCAGGTTATCTACCACGAGACCGGCCTGCTTATCTCCCTTCTTTACAATGACAACCGTCAGGCTTTCCTCAGTTTCCTTGGCATTCTCGACATCAAGAATCTGATCCAGACGAATAAGCGGAATAACCGTTCCACGTAGATTGATTACTTCCTTTGTCTGTACATGCTTGATATCAGATACCGGAATATCCTCAATCATCTGAATATTACCCAGAGGTATCGCGTATTTCTCATCGCCGAGCTCAACCATCAACGCCTGTATAATCGCCAGAGTCAGCGGCAGATGAATAATGAAGCTGCTTCCCTCACCTAACGCCGTCTTACACTCAATGCTTCCACCCAATCCCTCTATCTTTGTCTTAACGACATCAAGGCCTACACCACGGCCAGACACATCCGTAATCTTCTCTGCCGTAGAGAAGCTCGGCCGGAACAAGAGATCGACAATTTCCTTGTCTGTCATAACCTCCGCCTGCTCTGGTGTAATCGTTCCTCTCTCAAGCGCCTTTTCACGCACCTTATCAATATTAATGCCGGAACCGTCATCCCGCACTTCAATATTTACGTTATTACCATCCTGATAAGCATTCAGCCAGATATTACCCACCTCTGACTTGCCCAGCGCCAGACGTTCCTCATTGCTCTCCAATCCATGATCGGCAGAGTTACGGAGCAAATGCTGCAACGGATCCCCGATCTCATCGATAACCGTACGATCCAACTCTGTATCCTCACCGGACATATGCAGTTCCATCTTCTTATCCAGCTTCTTGCACAAGTCACGAATCATACGCGGGAATCGGTTGACAACACTCTCAATCGGCATCATCCTGACCTTCATAACCGATTCATGAAGATTTGTCGTGACACTCTCCAAATATTCAATCTGCTCATTAAAAGCCGTATCATTACGCGTCTCATCATTCGAATTAATCGACACCAGACCGTTCTTTGCAATGATCAGCTCACTCACAAGATTCATCAGGACATCCAGCTTCTCAATATCAACTCTGACTGTACGGCCAACTGCCGACTTCGCCGCCTTCTTCTCCGGCGCTTTCTTCGTCTCCTGCTTCTTCTCTTCCTTAACAGCCACAGGTCCTGCCGGCTTCGCGGTTTCCTTCACCACATTCTGTGTCTCTGGCGCCTTCACTGCCGCCGCTGCCCCGTCACCTGTACCCTCCGGAACACGGAATTCGCCAATCACAGCCTCCTTGACTTCCGAAACATTCTCAATCGCCGCCTTCACCTTCTGCATACTTTCCTTTGTGAAATAAACAAGGCTGAAATTCAGTTCAAATTTCTCATCCTCAATATCCTGTACATCCGGAACTGCCTTAATTACTTCACCCAGTTCCTCCAAAGCCTTAAAGACCAAAAATGCCCTGGCCGCCTTCAGGATACAATTATCCTGCAAATATACTGTAATTCCAAAAATATTCTGATTCTGATCCTTCGCTTTATGAAATGTATTCATTTCATAATCGGAAATCTGAATAGACTCATACAGCGCACTGCCGCTCTCCGCAGATGCCGCCTGCACATCAGCTTCCGCTGCCGGCTGTGCCGATGCCTCATCACCCTTCCCGGTTCCTTTACGGACAATGGCATCCAGTGCATTGATAATGTCCTGGTTTTCCTCGGTTCCCTCATCAGAAGCCTCCAGGATATTGGCAAGATATGCCTCCAGCGCATCCAATCCCCGGAACAGTACATCCACCAACTCCGGCTGTACCTTCATATTGCCGCTGCGGATTTCCTGAAACACATTTTCCAAATCATGAGTCAGACGCTGCATGCGCTTATATCCCATCGTTCCCGCCATTCCCTTCAATGAATGCGCGGCACGGAATATCTCATTAATGGTATCCATGTTCTCCGGCTCCTGCTCCAGAATCATAAACTGGTCGCTCAAAGTCTGTAAATGTTCCTTTGTCTCATCAATAAAAATTTCAAGATACTGACTAACGTCCATACTATTGCACCCCCACATGCTTGGTGATAGCATCAGCAATGTTTCTCAGCCCCTGCACCTCATCCACGGCTCCCGCCTCCGCGATCGCCTTCGGCATGCCGTAAACCGTGCTACTAGCCTCATCCTGTGCTATAACATAGATTTGATTTGTTTTTTCCAGTTGCAAAATACCCTTTGTTCCATCTGCTCCCATGCCTGTCATCACCACACATGTAATCTCATCAAAGCCAGTATGCATCAATGACTCATACATAATGTCTGCACAAGGCCGCAGCCCATTTCTGGCCGCCTCCACGGATACGCTTAAATAATACTCATTCGCCCCTTTTTTTCTAACTCTCATCTGGCAGCCGCCCTTCGCTATGTAGACAGTTCCTTTCTGGAGTACATCTCCCTCCTCTGCCTCCTTAACATGAATCTGACTGAGTTCATCCAGTCTCTTACTCAAAGAAGCCGTAAAGCCTACCGGCATATGCTGCACAATAATGACCGGTGCATCCAGATTGGACGGCAAATACGGAACGACAGACTGCAAAGACTTCGGACCCCCGGTGGAACATGCGAGGGCAACCAGCTTCTTTTTACCTCTGCCAACCGCCCCCTGAGAATGGCTGGAACGATCCGCCCTGCTGATCTTTTCCACTGCCTCCTTTTCCGGAGAAAAGACAACTCTCTTTCCTGCTGAAGGCATCCTGTCCGGTCGGACATGCGAGAAAGAAACACCAGACGCTGCTTGCTCCTTATCCTTTGTCCATTCCAGGCCGACAGCCAGATAAATCATATGGCGCAGTCTGGCGGCAAAAGCATCAGATCTTGCATCTCTCAGGTCCACCGGTTTCGTGACAAAGTCAAAAGCTCCCAATTCCAAAGCCTCAATCGTCTCCTTGGCTCCTTCCTTGGCAATCGTACTGACAATAATGACTTTCTCGTGATAGCCTTTTTCTTTAATTGCCTTCAGGAATTCT
>CAYYGS010000069.1:8944-10409 GCA_964471335.1 uncultured Jutongia sp. | reverse complement strand
GAGATGGCCTATGACAGAAACCAAGAAGGATGATTTGTTTTATGTTTGTTCACTCATCGAATTTATCGGACGCAAAACCAAAAACAAAGGAAAAGAAGTTGTAAATGCTTTAGGTGAGCAGGGTATCATAAAGCAGCTTTATGATGCACAGGTAAATCATTGTCTTTCCTTTGAACAGGTATCTGAAGAATTGATTGAGAAGTATCAGATACCGTATGGTAATTTTGATACCATATCGGACTGCAAATATAAAGTACCAAGTTTTATTGCTATTGGGAAATTATACAGCCATATGATTCTTGACTGTTCAAAAAGCGGAGAAGAAGTAACGGAATTACTTAAAATTTTTAATTCCTTTATCAGTGATGAAATATCTGATTTTAATACGGGCATCTATTTTGAAAACCCCAGTTATCTGGAATGTTCCTATCGGGAGGGATGCTTGTTAGCTTAGCCTTTATTCACATGCGGTGTTCTACTATCTCTCATTTCCCGGGACAATCTCCCATACGCAATTTCATAACCGATATACCGATATCTGTCAATGCACCAATCACTTTACGGTTCTTCATGGAATATCTCTGGGACAGGTAACGCAGTGCAGCTCCGGCCTCGCCATCAGGACCGCCGTATTGGCTGATGATCACCATCGCGGCCTTCGGATCTGTCCGTGTAATATGCACAGGATATTCCAGCCTTCTTTCATAATTAAACATACAAATCTCCTTTCCGTCACAAACCGAACAAATTAGTTTATACTTCCCAAGGCCATGGCTGTTCCACCCAGCTCCAATATTTCCCGCACTCTACCTGATCGACCAGCAGAGGACCATATTTCCTGCTGTATTCATTCAGGGCATCTCTTCTCTGCTCCTTCACCGTCTGGTAATATTTAAGCGCCTCCCTGTCGCAGGGATGCGTATCTAAAAAAAGCGTTGTGTCTGTCAAGGCAAAGCTGACCTGTGAAATATATTGTAATAATTTATGCTGCTCCTTTGTCATGCTCTCCCTCCTCTCCCGTTCGGCCATCCTTTCGGAATACAGCCAAAGAACTGCAAATTAAGTTCCGGAAAAATCGTTCCATTGCAAAGCCCCTCTTCAGGGCTGTAGATCTTCCCCCACTGCTGCCACGGCACATATCCCATAGCCAACGGCATACCATAGATGGGATCATTCCCGCAATTAGCTGAATCATCTGTACAGGAGTCCATCATCCTCTGCACATTTTCCCCACAGGGGCCGCAGCCGCGTGAACTCTCCTCCTCCATACGGCAGCCCATCCTACCGCAGGAGCCGTTTTGTCTATAGTCTGTTCCATCGTCATCCGCTCTGCAGACATTCTGTCTGCACTGTACATTTCTCTGGTTCATATTTCCTCGGAAGTTGCCTGCATTCCCTCCTGTGTAGTCACACCTCTGACGTCCATGCCTTCCATTCATAGAAAACATCGTTTCTTTTCGCTTTG
>CAYYGS010000069.1:0-8934 GCA_964471335.1 uncultured Jutongia sp. | reverse complement strand
TGAGCCCTTGTATCAATTCTTGATAATTTGATTGCATGGGCTTCTTTTTGTTTTGTCGAAAATATTCGAACTACTTTAATTTTATGCAGGCCCAAAAGTCTGGTGCGTAGTTCTGCTCATTTTCTCTACAGAGTAGTCCGAAACCATTCCAACGCCCCATACAGATCGAGTGTTCCATAGCCCCACTCCCGATTAGGGAAATTCCTTCCGGCGCGATTCGCACCCCGGATCAGGTATTTCTGAATGGTCAGCGTATTCATACTCATCTCATTCCCGCGCATCAGCCCCCACTCCATCAGTAAAACACTCGCCCCGGCGGCCACTGCTGCCCCCTCGCTGGAACCGGTGCGAATGCCATAGCGCGCCTCCCTCTTACGCTCTTCCTCATCTTGCGGATAATAATTCCCCACCGTCGGCAGAGGACCATATATGTCCTTTCCCACCGAAGCGATATCCGGCCGTATGTCTCCCTTCCTGTTATAGCCGCGGCTCGAATCCACCACGATCCCACGTCCTGCTCCATCATAATATGTTGAGGTAATAATATTCTGATTATTTGACGGCTCACACAAAGTAATATCCGGATCAGCGCGCAGAAAATAAGTTCCCTCGCGGACAAAGCCACGCATAGGAAGCCAGATGTCAAAATCCGTCGGCAGGTCTGTCTCATTAAAGACACGCAGACGCCAGATTCCTCCCACAGGCCTTAGAAACCGCACAGAAATACATTCATCACCACTCTCAAAAGACGTCAGAAAATAATCGATATCCACTACCGTATTATCCAGACGAAAAATAACCTGCTCTTTCTCACCTAATCTTGCATATGTCTTACCGCTGTATTCCCCACTGGGTGAAATCAGCGCAATCGAACAGAGCGCCGGTGCGCTGCACCAGAGTTCCAGGGAAAATCCTGTCTCACCCTCAGCTACCCGCAATTCGACCTCCGTCTCTCCCTTCCCTGCCAGAGCGTTCTCATGATAGTGGTGAGACGCATTCGCCTCATTCCCACCGGCTGCCACCATGGCAACGCCCCGCGTAGTACCCAGCCAACGCATCGCCATCCCCAGCGCACCGCCGCGGTTATGACTGCCCTGATTTGTCCCCATCGCCAGACAAACCACGACAGGCATTCTATTGTAATAGGCGGCCCTGATCAGATATCGGATCCCCAGCATAATATCATTTTCCATATAACATGGCTCATCCGTAGTGATCCGATAGTAATCTTTCAAATTTTGCTTCGCCTGCTTGCACTTCACCACGACAATGCCTGCCAGAGGCGCAATGCCGGAAAAGCCCTTCTCCTCATCCTCATTGCCGCATGCCACTCCCGCCAGAAAAGTCCCATGCCCGTTTTCATCCCTGCTTGGCACAACAGACCAGGGATTATCCGACTGTAAAGCCTCTCCAATCTCTGCGTTGGTATACTCCGTTCCATAATCAAATTCCAGAGGCTTTCTGCCAAAGACATTCTCCTCCTCCTGATACGGAATGCTCTGATCCCAGATCGAGATAATCCTGCTGCTCCCGTCCGCATTAATAAAAGCAGGATGTGTATAATCAATCCCCTCTGCAGTACGATAAAATGCCGCTTTCAGCGGCACTTCATTCTTTTCAACCTATTCCTCCGATTTTGCAATATAGATCGGCCTGTTTTTACACTCCAGATATGTCTTTGACAGATACATCCCCATGATCCCCATACAGAGAAGCTGGATTCCTCCCAGAAGCGTCATAATACACATCATAGACGGCCAGCCAGCTACCGGATCGCCGAAAATCAACGCCCGTACGAAAATAAAGACAACGCCGATCAACGCCATAACACAGCAAAACAATCCAAAAAAGGACGCGATGGCCAATGGCGCCGTCGAAAACGCCACAATGCCCTCCAGCGAATAGACAAACAGCTTCCAAAAGCTCCATTTCGTCTCTCCTGCTACCCGTTCCACATTCTCATACGAAAGCCACTTGGTATCAAAACCTACCCATCCAAAAATGCCCTTAGAGAAACGGTTATACTCCGACATGGACAAAATACTGTTGACCATCTGTCTTGTCATCAAACGATAATCCCTTGCTCCGTCCACAATATCTGCACGCGAGATCCGATTGATCAGGCGGTAAAACATCCGCGCAAAAAAGGAACGGATCACCGGCTCTCCCTTCCGGTCTGCACGCCTCGTCGCCGCACAGTCATAACCTTCCTCTGCTACCGTCCGATACATTTCCGGAAGCATCTCCGGGGGGTCTTGCAAATCGACGTCCATAATCACGACGTAATCCCCTTTGGAATGCTCCAGCCCCGCAAAAATCCCGGCCTCCTTGCCAAAATTGCGCGAAAACGACACATAATGCACCCTCTCATCCTGCTCCCGCAGTTTGCGGATCACCGCAAGCGTTCCATCCCGGCTGCCATCATCGATAAACTCAAATTCAAAATCGAGCTCCGGCAGCTGCGCAAATACCTTCTGCATCTCCTGATAATAAATCGGAATGGCCTCTTCCTCGTTGTAACACGGTACGACAATGGAACACAGCTTTTTTTCCTGACTCATAATTCCCCTCATTTCCGCAGGGATAAACCCTTCTCCATAAGTTTTGTTCAACCCTGCCTGATTGCATGTTTCCTCTTTATTTCCTGATTAATCACAGATATCAAAACCAATATCACGACTCCCACAACAGAAATGACACATCCCGCCCTCAAATAAGGTGTCTCATAAACAAATTCCACATGGGAGTCCCCTGACGGCAGCTCTAGCGCCATGTACATTTTATTGGAGCGAAGCACCGTCGCCTCCTCCCCGTTGATATAAGCCTTCCAGCCCGCACTGTACGGTACCGCCATTTGCAGCAGCTTCGTCTTAGACAGGGTAATATCTCCCTGCATCTTATTTTCCGAGATCCGCACATTCTCCAAATGATCGCTCGCCAGCGCCTGAACTTTAGATTCATATGTCCCCATTGACTCATATACTACCACAAAATCATCCAGCGAGTACACACCCTTTTCCGGAAATATAATGGTACAACTTGTCCTCGGCTCTCTGGAATATCCCAGATTAATCGTCTGATTCGGCTCATCATACCATGCCGATTTCTCCGGATTCATCAGCACAAAATGATTCCGCGTATCTCCGCTCATTACGGTTCCCGTCTGATACTGTTTTGCCGATTCCTCCACCTGAAATTCATTCAGCCACAGATATGTCTCGCAGTCCGGCCTCCCCTGAAACTGAAGCGTTATCGCAGCGTTCCTCTCTGTCACATGAATCCGGTTATCCTCCCAGGTAAGGCCGCTGCAGCTGGCCACCTTACAGAATTCCTGCTGTACATCCATCGGCAGCACTGTCGCCCCTCTGGGCAGGGTGTGCAATGCATCCTCCTGCTCCTCCTCAATCACAACAGACTGTAAGAGCGCTTCCTGCTTCTCGATGGGGGAAAGTGCGTGATACTCCTCCTCCCGAATCCACGAAGATACGGTATAGCCTAGCGGCAGAAAATATTTATTTTCATAGACATAGCTGCGCTGGCCCTTCTCCTTCTCTTCGTCCTCCCTCTCTTCTGCCTCTTCCAGACGAATCTCCTTCCCATCCTTCACGGCCCGCACCAGTTCATACCCATACGGCGCCAGACTATCCTCCCGCTCCTGTGTCACATAATACCGTGTCGAGGTAATCTCATTTAAGACAGTACGTCCGTCCAGTCCCCGCAGAGAATATGTGCGCTCCATGCTGTTGAGCTGCAGGCTGTTATAAAAAGCAAAATACCACTCCGGCGCAATACTGAAATACCAGTTATGCCCATAATACCCTTTCCGCAGGGATTGGTTCCCGATGATCCACGGCTGCTCGATCCGGTAAAAGGAATCCTCCGTCGGCGGTTCCAGTACATCCACTGCATTCACGGCACCGCTCTCTTCCGCTCCCGCTGTAGTGCCCACCCGGTCAAATTCATTCAGATAATCCAATTCCTTGTTTAAATACATCTGTGCCACATTCAACACGAGGTTGAACACCACCATCATACAGACCGCCAGGCTGACCAGCAGACGGTTTCCTTTCCAGTTCTTGATGTGGAGGCGGCCGCCGCCCGGCACACGGAACAACCGCAGATAACGCAAGCCCTCCGGCAGCATGCAGACAAGGATGTAGGCATTCAACATGGCATATGCATAATTCCACCGATTTGACACATAACCAAATCCATTCATGATCTTGCCCGCCAGAGGCACCAGCAGCATCAACGTCAGCACCAGATAGCCCACCCGCAGCTTCCAATTGCGCCGCCGCTCCTCTCCGCTGCGGGAGCGGTGTACAAAAAGCACAACGACCGCTGCGAGACTAAAAAAGGAAAAACCTAAATTGGTCCACTGTCCCACATACGTATCCATCCTGGTATATGCTCTCACAAAATTTTGATAAAATTCTTCCGGATAAAAAAATAAGGAGTCCTTATAACCTCCCTCTCCTCCACGGGAGCAGCCGAAATAAGCCGCTACCATCGGCAGCATAATGACTGCGGACAACATCACACCGATGAGGTAGCTCGCCACCATCTCTCCCACGATTCGAAAACGCCTGCTCCATTTCAGGCTCTGTTCCGGTACCATCCAAAAGAGTACATACAGAGCCATCATCAACGTATTCATATAGCCAAAGTAGAAATTCGATATCAGGGAAAGCGCCACAACAGCCGCAAATAAGGCGAAGCCATTACGCCGCCTGATGATCAGTTCCACCCCCAGCAGATAAAGCGGCAGATACATCATGCCGTTGACAAAAAAGGGATGGCGCACCGCCGCATAGAGTGAATATCCACAAAAGACATAGGCAAGCGCACCGACAATCACGCTCACCCTCTGAATATACCCCTTTTCGAAGCAAAAAAGGGAAAAGAAAATACCAGTCAGGTACATTCGGACAAAAATCAGAAAACCATAAAAATCCTCCAGATACCTTTCCGGACAAAGGGCAGCCGTCAGGGTGAGTGGATCTCCAAACCCATAATAATTCAGAGTCGTCAGTACATCCATGCCCTCACCGATCGAGAAATCCATCATCGGCAATACCCACCTGCCATGCAGTAAATTTCCTGCCAGTTCCCTGATATAACGATGAATATAAACAAGTGTAGGATAATGCTGCGCCGCACCGTCCTTTGACCAGACAAAGGAACGGTCTGCTGCCCGGAAGATCCACGTCATAAAACCGCCGATTACAAAAAACAGCAGCGTATAAACAAGAAAATACTGTTTTTTCTTCTTCCTTTCCATAAAAATCCCCATTCCTGCCACAGCTCCGCAAACTTGAATACAAACTTTGTTTGTTATGCCGCAGGCACAAATCAAACGATACTCTAATCTGATAATTATTTGCTTTATACACGCCAATTGCGTATATACCGCACATAGAACCGGCGTACACGTCCTGTCCGAGCCAGCGCCCCGCGTCCGAAACGGCTCAGGAGACGACGACAGCGGCGTACCTGCTCTGCATCTCCCGCATCCTTTGCAAAGCGGGCCTGTTCAAGCAGACGATAATATTCTTCTGCCAGCTTTTCCTCTCCTCTCTTCGGACAAATCTGATATAACAAGTCAATATATTCCTTGTCTGTCATCTGCTTCACGGAACGATAACCGCAAGTATGCAAAAATCCTTCCATCAGCCTGTTCATTAACAGGATCTCTTCCCGTCGATTCTTACAGCGTTTCAGCTTCCTTCGGCGGCTCGCCCTCTGATTATGATGCAGCAGAATAAGAACCACCACAAGCAGCAGAACACCTCCTCCTGCGATATATGGTGCATATGACACAGCTTCACCCTCTGCATCTGTGTCTGCTCCTCCGTCCTCTTCACCCTCTGCCGCCGGATCCTGCTTGCCACCCTGATCATTTCCATCTTCCGAATCAGCAGGTTCCGGTGATTCCGTCTCCTCCGGAGACAGTGTTTCCTCCTCTTCCTTGCCCTCCCGGTTCTTCAGGAATGCATCATCACCTGTGTCAACCGGCGTAGGCGTTGGAACCGAAGCCTCCGTCCCCTCGCCGAGGCCTGCCGTCTGGCCAGGATCGCCATTTTCTCCATTCGGCGTCATATCGGCTACCGTCCAGCCATTATTGATCGTCATAACCTCCGACCATGCATGTGCATCCGAATCCAGCACCTCTGCCTCGTAGCTTCCGTCCTCCATCTGGTGAAAGCTATTAGCCGACACATAATAGCCAGATACATAACGTGACGGAATCCCCATCGCCCGGAAAAGGACGGCCCCCGCCGTAGCATAATGCTCACAATATCCCCGCTTCTCACGAAAGAGAAAATTCTCCACATAATCCAGTCGGGAAGAACGCGCCCGCAAGCTCTTGCTATAGACCGTTGTAGATGCCAGATAACGCCGCAGGGAAGCAATAATACTCCCCGCAGACTCCTGCCCCTGTACCATATAAAAATAATTATTATCATCAAATCCTAAATGCACAAGGTCTGAATTTATTAGCTCCCGGGCAAGCTTCTTCGTATCCTCCAGCCCTGTTCTCGGAAGCTGCACGCACTCCTGCAGCACATATTGATAATACCTTCCCAACAACTCATTATTTACCCACAAATAACGCTCACTGGGATTCAGTTCCGGAAGATAATCTCCCTTTCTCAAAAAACTCGGTTCCTTCAAAGACCCTGACTCGCTTGCATGGTATGCCGCCGAATAAATCCGCGCCTCACCCTGAACCACGAACTTTGGTTTGCCCGGCTTATCGCTCTCTACCAAATCCTGAATACTCTTGGAATAGTATGGCACATGCCCCTTTCGCAGCAGCCAGTCCTGTGCTGTGTTCATAACGAGCCGGTTGCGGTTCTGACTCAGATTCTTCACCTGAAAGGAATCGACAGACCGATCGCGGCGGAAACCTCTATCATGATCCAGACGCAGTACCCCCATAGAATCCTCATCCAGGCACGAATCATATGGGAAATAGCCAAACGTAGTTTTATTATCCTCCGCATAGGATATCGTCATTCCAACACCCTCTGTATCCATATTTTGCACAGATGTAAACCCTTGATTCCCTGTACCTATCTGTTTTTCCATCTCTTTCATCTGGTCCAGCAGATCCGTCTTTCTCTGCTCCAGTGCGTTCTGAATATTGCCATAGTCCAGACAGTAGAATCCATAGCAGTCATCCTCTGAAAAATACCGGGAAAGAATCTCATCTGACGAATTGCTCCACTTCCCCTTTTCATAACTTGTACCAATAAATCCACGTAAATAAATATCTGACTCCGGACGCTTATCTGTACGGATTGTCATAACCTTTTTATTCTGGTAATGCGGGCTGATATTTGACATCACGCCTGGTTGTTCAATCCCCAGAAGCGTCTGCATACGCTGCACAAAGCTCACGCCGGCATCCGTAATTTCCCTCTCCATACGGTGCTGAAGACGCAGCAAATCCTTTTCCTTACTCAGACAGACATCCGCCGTCCGTACGGACAAAGCGCCCATCCCTGTCAAAAGTACGGCTACGAGCAGTAAAGCCGTAGGGTTCAGGAATTTTCTGCCATATACCCCTGCACTCAGCTGCCGGAATCCCTCTTCTCCGCCTCTCGGAGCCTCCTCTAATATCAGCTGCAGCCCCAGCACGCCGCAGAGCATCAGGATCATATCTATGATCTCCGGCGATTTTCCCAGCATCAGGCACAGCGATATCACAAAGGACGCCGGCAGAATTCCCCAAAACATTCCCCTTCGCCACAAAAACATTCTTGCCATAAATGCAATACAGACGCATTCTATCAGGAATAAAAGATGACTTCCGTTTGCATCCCCGTACCCCTTCAGAACAAACACGCCAGAAGCATTTGTGAAATAAACATCATATGCATACTTCAGGGCCTCCAACAATACAGCACCATCCGTATATAAATGCTGATAATCCACCACGATATACACAATTGCAGCTAATACTGTCAACAAACCTCCAGCCAGAGCCAGCGGATATTTAGGATTACGGCGGCGAAGCAGTCTCCTGCCCTGCCTCTCCCACCCCGGAAAAGGATGCACACAAAGAACAGTAAACCATACAGAGGCGGCCATCAGCATAACCGTAAATTTAAAAAAATTGGTATACGGCAGAAAGATATGATAAAAGCTGCTGTGCATTCCCAAAATCAGCAAGCCCAGGCAAAAGCTTCTTACCAAAAAAGGTTTTCTGTTCGCCATAACGATTCCACGCCTTTCTATACGATCCATTCTGTATCCTGCAGCTGCCGCTCTAAATAGTTCGCGTCACTGCTGTACTTCTGTTTCTTTTCTCCATTTTGTTTCACGGCAAGATTCATCCCGACCTCCAACCGGGTGATACACGGACTCTCGTGATATTTCTGCCGGTACAACTCCTCCACGTCTCTTTCCTGTCCATATACGACCAGTCTACCCAGGCGGAGCAGCATCTCATAGACATCCTCGTCCTTCTCAATGCGCCGCCTCAATATATCTTGCCGCTTTTCGTCATACCATGCAACATAATGGCGGCAGCCCTGCTGCGCAAGGCCATAGGAAAGGGAAGCCACGATCTGCAGGAACGCATCTCTTTTCTGCGCCAGCATCTGATCTCTCCTTCTGCGGCGCTTTCCCCCGCCCCCGTTCTCCAACGGCTGGTACAGATTTAAATACAATATCACCGGACATCCCAGCGGAAGCGACTGCTCGCACACCATGAGTTCTCCCTCTTTGGCAGACAGCTTCCAATGAATGCTTCGCAGCTTGTCCCCCGGCTGATAATCGCGTATGCGGAATATCTCTGCCGGATCCTCTCCGCCCTTATCTCTGGAATATTCTTCACTCTCTCCGGCAAAGTCGCGACTCTGCCTGCTGACTGCCACCGGCACATTTGTAATTTTCGGCAGGACCAGCAAATTCTCCGGGGAGTGC
>CAYYGS010000068.1:0-10440 GCA_964471335.1 uncultured Jutongia sp. | reverse complement strand
CATCTTCCAGGGTTTCCGGGGGATTTGGCGGCCGTCGGTGCTTATGTCCTGTCCTTTAGGACATTATGCACCGTTACGTGAAGCCACATAGCGGAAGCGTCCCCCGGAAAGCCCGGAAGCATGGCGCATGCCGCTCAGACAGGTTCTCCGCGGGCATATGGCATCGAAGCCCTGCAAGGCAAAGACATCCATCAAAGCCTAAGCGTCTCCATCAGACCGACACCGCCTTCCCACGCGCTCTCCAAGACGATAGATGCAAAAATACTGGCGGCAGAATGGAGGGAATGTTAAATTTTCAACGGATAAGGAGGGATTATCCTGTAATATTCATGAAAACAGGGGGTAGGGGAATGGATGCGTTTATCCTGTCTTCCTCATAAAACGAGATGACAAATCTCCTGAAATCAGATATAATAGATGAGGTAATGATAACATAAACATCATATTTATGTGCAATAAAGCAAAGGGAACTTCGTTCGCCTTGCAGAAATGAGGAGAGTTATGGGAGAACAAACGAATCATGCATACGAAGACAATGAGATGAAATCTGTGAATCAGTTGGCTGTCATTGTGGTGACAGTGATTGGTGCCATTCTTGGTGGAGGTTATATTAATGATGCTGTCAGCGGCAACATTACGATGCGGTTTGCCATAATGGTAGCAGCTTTGGCGGCAACCTGTGTCATTGTTAATATTGTGTTATATTTACATAATAAAAGCAGTGATAAGCTGCGTCACAGTATTGTGATTTTTTATGGCATACTGTATCTTGTGATCATGCTGGGGGCGAAAAATGACCTTGTTTTTGTGGTGGCATTACCACTGGTGAGTGTTTGTATGTTATATTTTGACTTAAAATTCATAATACGTACGAGCGTCGGTGTTTTTTTGATTAATGTTGCTTATATGGTCTTTCGTTTTACAAAGGGAACGATGGCGTCTGGCTTGAAAATAGACATTTCTACGGTATTGCTGCAATTGGCCGGGGTGCTCATCTTTTTGGTTGCTACATGTACGGTGACGATGATTTCTAACCGTATTAATCGAGGAAAAATGCAGCAGATTGATACGCAGAGAAAGCAGAGCGAGGAGCTGCTTCATGATGTTTTGGAGATCGCTGCGATGGTTAAGGATAATTCTGCGGCGGCAGGAGAGAAGATTTCCAGTTTGCAGAGAGCGACGAATCGGACGGCGGAGGCGCTGGAGGAAATCTCACAGGGGAATTTATCAAATGCAGAGAGTATCGAGAAGCAGACGGAGATGACAGGAAGTATTCAGAATATGATTACAGATGCCAGGGATTTGTCGGATGTGATGCTGCGTGATGCCAATGCCAGTCTGGAATCGGTTCGTCTGGGACAGGATTCTATGAGGACATTACAAGAGAAGGCAAAGATTATTGAAGAATCAAATCAGCAGGTCAGCCATATGATGAAAACTCTGGAGGAGAATGCGAAAGAGGTAGGTCAGATTACAGAGGAGATTTTTTCAATCTCCAGCCAGACAAATATGCTTGCCCTGAATGCATCAATTGAGAGTGCCAGAGCCGGTGAGGCCGGCAGAGGATTCGCAGTTGTGGCAGATCAGATTCGTGTACTGGCAGAGGAGACAAGGACGCTGACAGAAAGTATTCAGCATATTGTGCAGCAGCTCCAGGGCAATACAAAAGAGACTTTAGACAGCGTGCAGAATGTGCTGGAGGCTTCGGACGAAGAGTGGAAGGTGATTACACAGGCCGGGGAGCAGTTCCAGGATATCTATGGGAAGGTGACAGGGCTGGGTGATAATGTGCAGACCATCAGCCAGAGCATTGATGATATTTTCCAGGCGAATAATCATATCGTAGACAGTATTAGTCAGATTTCCGCTGTGAGTGAGGAGGTATCAGCAAGTACGGTTGAGGCTAATGATGTCGGAAATACCAGCAGAGAGGAAGCTGGGGAGGCAGAGGCTCTTATGTCAAAACTGATGGAAGCGGCCAGGAATCTGGATCGTTATCTGGATTAAATTCGTTTCAGAGAAAGTGTGGAGGTACTATATTGATTCAGTTGAATTACCGTGATGCCAGGCCGATTTACGAGCAGGTGAAGGACGGATTCCGAAGTATGATCATTCGCGGGGAACTGCGGCAGGATGTAAAGCTGCCATCTGTGCGGGAACTGGCGTCGTCGCTGGATATCAATCCCAATACGATCCAACGTGCCTACCGGGAATTGGAACAGGAGGGGTATGTATATACCGTGCCGGGAAGGGGAAGCTTTGTTGTCGGCAGGAGCGAAGTGGATGATCTGCGGCGCAGGGACTTATGGGAGGCGTTGGAAAATAATGTGGAAGAACTGCTTTTTCTGGGTGTGAGCTGGGGGGAGATCGTGGAGCATATCCGGGAAAAGGGAAGCAACAGAACAAGAAAGAGTTAGTAATATATAGCATGTGGAATAAAGCAAAGGCGAATTGCGTTTCCTTTGCAGAGATGAGGGTAAATATGGCTGTTTTTCAAGTAGAATTAAAGAAAGTAGTAGACGACAGTTATCCCATTGAAATTGGATTTGATTTGATGGGGCAGCTGATACAGGATATTGGAAGCGGACTGGTGGGGGGCATACGGAAATTTGCTGTTGTGACGGACAGCGAAGTGAGGGAATTGTATGCAGAACCAATCGCTGACAGGCTTCGGACGGCAGGGTATGAGGCAAATATTTTTTCCTTTGCGGCCGGAGAGAAGAGTAAGACGCGTCAGACGAAGGAACAGATTGAAGATGCTATGCTGGAAAAGGAGTATCGTAGAGATTGCTGTATTATCGCTATAGGCGGCGGTGTCGTGACGGATCTGGCGGGGTTTGTTGCAGGGACATATGGAAGAGGAGTTCCTTTTATCAATTATGCCACGACGATATTAGCGGCAGCAGATGCTTCTGTAGGAGGAAAGACGGCGGTTGATACGCCGCTTGCGACGAATCTGATCGGCTTGTTTAATCAGCCGCAGAAGGTCTATCTTGATATCGCGACATGGAAGACGCTTCCTAAGAGGCAGATTGTCAGTGGAATGGCAGAGACGATCAAGCATGCCTGTCTGGCGAGCTATGAGTTTTTTGAATTTTTGGAGCAGAATATGGAGAAAATCCTTCGGCTGGAATCCCTGCCGTGTGAGCACATGGCGGAGGAGAATTGCCGTATCAAATATCAGGTAGTGATGAAGGATGAGAGAGAGAGCAGCCTGAGAGAGGTTTTGAATCTGGGCCATACGGTGGGGCGTGCCGTGGAGACGGTAAGTGATTACCGCCTGCTTCATGGAGAAGCCGTTTCCATCGGAATGATTGCACAGCTTCAATTATCAAAGAAGCTTGGCTTTATAACGGAAGATGAGATGGAAAGGGTCAAAGCTCTGCTTTGCGCTGCAGGGCTTCCTGTCACGATTCCGGAGTATATTGACAGAGAGGCTTTGGTAAAGAAACTGTACACAGATAAAAAGGTGAAAAACGGACAGCTCCGCTTCGTAGTACAAAAGGGGATCGGAGCCATAGCAGAGTTCGGCGAGGGCGTCTATGCGACACCCGTGTCTGAGGAGACAGCGCGTGAGATCGTTCTGAGTATATAGGGCTCTGGAGATCAGGATGATTTGGAAATACTTCTTGTCTGCTGCAGGGTGCGACGGAAGACAGGAGCAACCTGTGCGGCGATGACGGCCTTAACGATATCTAATGGGATGAAGGTGACAAAGCCGGAGAGAAATGCCTGGGAGGGTGAGATGCCGGATAAGGCCATCAGCCAGATCGTACCAACGAGGTCAACAAAGGTGACGGAAATCAGTGCGGCCGCTGTATAGCGAATGCGATTATATTTTTGTCCGCAGATCATCGGAATGAAGATTGCTGCGGCGAGAAATGCGAAATTATAGCCGCCCCATGGGCTTAAAAGATAACCAATGCCTGATTGGCCGCCGACGAGGATCGGAATGCCTGCAGCGCCAAGCAGGAACCACACAAGTATAATGAGAAAGCACTGCTGGGACGGAAGCATCAATGTAATCAGTGTGTATACGAAATTGAAAAAAGTAATGTGCGAGCCATTAGGCAGTGCGATTGTTATGTAAGCAGATACGCACAGGATCGCAGCAAACATAGCCATCATAACGAGTGACTGAGTGGAAAATCTGTTTTCTTTCATAATAACCCTCCATTTTATTTAATTAGCAAATTGCTCGTGATGTAGTGGTACGCAACAAAGAAATCCGAAGGATTTCTTGGAGGGCAAAACGCTGGTTTTGCCCTTTTGAATAGTAGTCATAACGAATGATATTACTATACAAGAGAAAAAACCTATTGTCAACCTAATATAAAATATGGTTGACAATAGATGGAGTATAGCGAGTAATTGGGAATGGAGAGATTTTGTGGTTTATATATTTGTAGCGTTGTTTGCCGAGGCAAAGCCATTGATACAGAGTCTTGCATTGAAAAGGCAAAGAAGTGATCTGCCCTTTGAGCAGTATATCGATGAGGGGAAGCGTTTTTGTCTGGTGCTGACAGGGGTGGGAAGCGTGGCAGCGGCAACAGCCGTTGGCAGCATTTGTACTGCAGGTCAGGTGGGCTCCGGCGATTTTTTGTGCAATGTGGGCACCTGTGCAGGAGCGCAGCCGGGGCAGGCTTTTCTGATTCATAAGATGACAGAGGAAGCGACTGGCCGCACTTTTTATCCAGATGTTTTATACCGTTCTCCCTTTGCAGAGTGCCCGGTGGTTACCGTATCACGGCCCGTGCAGTCTGAACGTCCGGCGCCGCGGGAAGAATCATTTGTCTATGATATGGAGGCGGCGGGATTTTATCAGGCGGCCGCCCACTTTGTGGGACCGCATCGTATTGCCTGCATCAAGGTTGTGTCTGATACCGGACAGAATGAGATGGTGACATCTGCCCAGATCACACAACGGATTTTTGAGGCGGCTGATACGATTGCAGATTGGCTCAGGCAGATCGGATGCATGACAGAGGAGGAAGCGCAGAGAGAGGTGAAGTTTTCTTCGGCGGAGGAGGAAATGCTGCAAAGGCTTTGCAGGGATCTTCATTGTTCCGAGACTATGCTTGGCCAGGTACGCCGACGGCTTTTTTACGCAAAGCTGACAGGCAGGGAAATCGTTTCGCAGGTTGGAGAAATCTATGCGGATGGCCTGCTTCCCTGCCGCGACCGCAGAGAGGGAAAGAGGTGTTGGAATGATATCAGACAGAGATTATTTTAACGCACGTTTTTCGCATATCTACGTGGAAGAGAGTGTGTGCGGGCATCCTGTAGTGAGGCGTATCCTGCAGAGATTGAAGGAGGCGCACCAGGAGACGCAGATCATCCCAATTGCTCATTATAAGGATGTATTTTGCAGGAGAGGGCAGGATTTTGTGGCACAGCAGAGGGCGCAGTCCCTGATCCTGGCACAGAAGCAGGGTCGGTTATTTTATCCGGGGGCACAGGTGTGCCAGAGCTTTGGGAATGAGCATTTTTATTATACTTCCTGTGTCATGAACTGCCTGTATGACTGCGAATACTGTTATTTGAAGGGAATGTATCCATCAGGCCATGTAGTTTTATTTGTGAATCAGGAACAATATTTTCAGGAGCTTGCACAGCTGCTGCAGAAGCATCCTGTTTACCTGTGTATTTCCTATGACACGGATCTGCTTGCATGGGAGGAGCTGACAGGTTTTGTGGAGCGGTGGATGGAATTTGCCGCCGAACATCGCGGGCTGAGGCTGGAGGTGCGTACAAAATGCGGACGCACAGATTATTGGGAGAAGTGGAGGCCTGATCAATCGGTAGTATTTGCATTTACGATCTCGCCACAGCAGGTGATTGAGGAGTGGGAGCATGGGACGGCCTCTCTGAGCCAGAGGATTAAAAGTGCTACGACAGCTGTAGAATTAGGGTTTTCCGTGCGTCTCTGTTTTGATCCTATGATTTATTGTCCGGATTGGAGAGAGAAATATGCAGCCATGTTGGATGAAGTATTTGCGAGTCTGTCGGGAGACGCTCTGACTGATGTCAGTGTGGGTTCTTTTCGGATTTCACATGATTATCTGAAAAAGATGCGCCGTGTTATGCCGCACAGTGTTGTAGTACAGTTTCCATTTGAGAATATAAAAGGGGTCTATCAATATCCTGAGGCGCTGCGGCGGGAGATGGAGGAGTTTTTGACAGAGAGGCTGCGGCAGGAAATGCCGGAAGAGAAGATTTATTTGCTTTGATTTTGTGTGATATAGGAATGGAGGCTGCGATGGAAAAGAGAGAGAAGCCCTTAGCGGCGGTTGTGACAGGGGCTTCGTCGGGCATCGGACTGGCGATCGGCAGAAGGCTGTGTGGCAGTGGTTATCATGTCTTCGGGATCGGAAGGAATTTTACGGAAGCCACGGAGGAACTGCCACAGAATTTTCATTGTGTTATATGTGATCTGCTGGACACAGGGCGCCTGACGGAGACGGTAAGGGAGATCCGGCGGGAATATCGTGTCTGTCTTCTTGTAAATAATGCGGGAGTGGGATATTATGGATTACATGAAGAGATTGCCGTCTGTCAGATACAGGAGATGGTTCGCCTGAATCTGGAAGTGCCGATGATTTTGTCACAGATTTTCCTGCGGGATCTTAAGAGGGAGTCAGGAACGATCGTCAATATATCTTCCGTAACGGCGGAGAAATCGAATCCACATGGCTGTGCGTATGGTGCAACCAAGGCGGGACTGTCTGGATTTTCCCACAGCCTGTTTGATGAGGCGAGAAAATACGGACTGCGGGTTGTCACGATCCAGCCGGATATGACGCAGACAGGGCTCTACCGTCATGCTGATTTTACAACGGCGCAGGATCAGGATTGTTACCTTCTGCCGGAGGAGGTGGCAGATGCTGTGTGCTATGCAATTGAGAGGCGGGAGGGGATGGCTGTGACAGATATTACTCTGAAACCACAGCGTCATAAGATCCAAAAGAAAGGAAATAGCGGAAAATGAAGTTTCAATGGTCGAAAAAATGGATGAAAAGCTTTTGTTTAATGCTTGTTTCCGTAATTTTTATGGGATTTTCGGTATCGCTTCTCGTGCTGACAGAGATGGGGACAGATCCCTGTTCTGCAATGAATTATGGGGTATCAAGGCTGCTTCACATGTCGTTTGGCACATATCAGCTGCTTTTTAATGCGGTTTTACTTATTTTTGTTTTGATATATCAGCGTTCTCTCATCGGGACAGGGACGCTGGGAAATATGATTGTTGTGGGTTATACGGCTGACTTTTTCAGCTGGGTGTGGAGAGATGTATGTCATATCCCGGAGGGGTTATCCCTGGGTGTGCGCGTTGGGATTCTTATTCCCACGCTTCTCGTCTTTGTTCTGGCGGCGGCCTGCTATATGCAGAGTGGGAGAGGAATGGCGCCTTATGACGGGGTTCCGTTTATTCTGACAGAAAGGCTGGAGAAGGCTGTCGGGCGGGAGAATTTATTTACGCCGATCCGTCTGGGAGTTGACCTGCTGGCGACGATTATCGGTTTTGTCACAGGCGGTGAGGTCGGTGTTATGACAGTGCTTATGATTGTGCTGCTGGGGCCGACGATTTCTTATGTGGGGAAAATATTTCAAAGACGGAATGTTGTATAGTTTGCTTTTCTATTTTGAGCCGCTAGGTGGCGGCATACCGTTAGAAATGGTATGGAGGATTAGTGTGAAAGAGGATTTGGTATCATATATTCGCAATGGCAGAGAGCTTTCCTTCCGCCAGCGAATGAAATTGGTGGCGCAGTTAAGCCTGCCTTCCATGGCAGCACAGCTGGCGTCTATTATTATGCAGTATACAGATGCAGCGATGGTAGGGCGTCTTGGGGCCGGTGCCTCTGCATCGATTGGACTGGTGGCTTCAACAACATGGCTTTTTGGCAGCCTGACAACTTCCTTCGTATCAGGTTTTTCTGTTCAGGTGGCACAGTATATCGGTGCCAGGAAATATGAGAGGGCACGGGAGGTATTATGGCAGTCCTTTTTTGGTGTGCTCTCCGTTGCTTTGGTGCTTTCGTCCTTAGGGGCATTGATTAGCCGCTTTCTGCCAATATGGCTTGACAGTGACAGGATCTTGTGGAGGGATGCCGGCAATTATTTTCTGGTTTACGCCTGTGCCTTACCCTTTATGGGATTGAGCCGCCTGTCAGGTGCTATGCTGCAGTGCAGTGGAAATATGAAGGTGCCTGGTATGCTGAATTCTTTGATGTGTTTTCTTGATGTTATATTTAACTTTCTGTTTATCTTTCCGGCAGGGACGATTGTATGTCCTGTTTTTGGGACAGGTCTTCCGGGGCTGGGAATGGGTGTGATGGGAGCGGCGCTTGGAACTGCATTGGCACAGGCCGTGACCGGTGTTGCTATGTTGTTATTCCTGCTGCTTAAAACACCTCTATTGAAGTGGGAGAAGGGGAAGCGTTATGGCTTTCACAAAGGGGATTGGATTCGTGCTGTGAAGATCTCTCTTCCAGTAGCATTCGAGCAGCTTGCCGTTTGTGGAGCAATGGTTGCGGCCACGAGAATTGTAGCCCCTTTGGGAGTAGTTGCAATCGCGGCAAATTCCTTTGCGGTGACAGCGGAAAGCCTGTGTTACATGCCGGGCTATGGGATTGCAGAAGCGTCTACTACGCTTGTGGGTCAAAGCATTGGAGCAAGGCGTGAGAAGCTGGCATTGTCCTTTGGACGGATGACAATCAGCAGCGGTATGATCTTTATGGGAGTCGCCGGTGCGCTGATGTATTTTGCGGCTCCCTGGATGATCGGGCTGTTGACGGCAGATGCGCAGGTAAGGGAACTGGGAGCGGCAGTTCTTCGGATTGAGGCCTTTGCGGAACCGCTGTATGGTGCGTCGATTATCACAACAGGTATCCTGCGCGGGGCAGGAGATACACTGATTCCCAGTATTATGAATTTTATCAGTCTTTGGTGCGTGCGTCTTACTTTGTCGTATGTTCTGGCACGGCCATATGGATTGCGAGGAGTATGGGTGGCGATGTGTGTAGAACTGTGTTTCCGCGGTCTGATCTTTTTAGTAAGATTTTTGCGGAAGCGGTGGATCAATTACTCCAGCCATTAAATTTCTTAAATATTCTTGACAGAAATCCGGTTATGCGATATATTTTTCTTATAAATATACCCCTATGGGGTATATGGTGTAGATTTGCCTGAATGACTTTTGGCAAACAGGTTACACTCTAAAAGATGAGGTGAGAAAATGGAAGAAACAGGTAATTGTTGTGATGAGGCGGCTGACCGGCAGGAATCGTGCTGTCACAGAACAAAGGAGCGGACACAGAAGGAATACAAGGATCTGATTCACCGTCTCAATCGTATCGAGGGGCAGGTGCGGGGAATTAAAGGGATGGTAGAAAAGGAGGCCTATTGTCCTGATATCCTGGTGCAGGTTGCTGCGGTCAGTGCTGCACTGAATAGTTTTAATAAGGTGCTTTTGGCAAATCATATCAAAACTTGTGTTACAAATGATATTCGGGAGGGGCGGGAGGAAACAGTTGATGAACTGGTAAAGACATTGCAGAAGCTGATGAAGTAAGAGATCTGTTAGTGAAGGAAGGAATAAGGAGAATGGAACAATATCATGTAACAGGAATGAGCTGTGCCGCCTGCAGTGCACGAGTGGAAAAGGCGGTTTCCAAAGTGGAAGGGGTGTCCTCCTGTTCGGTAAGTCTGTTGACGAATTCTATGGGAGTGGAAGGAGAGGCGTCGCCGGAGGAGATTATTCGTGCTGTAGAGGAGGCGGGATATGGTGCCAGCCTCAAAAACGGAGCGGAGGAAACGTCCGGCAGCAGGAAAGGGATGGAGGAGGATCTGCAGGACAGAGAGACGCCGCTTCTGAAAAGGAGATTATTTGCCTCTCTGATTTTTCTGCTGGTGTTGATGTATTTTTCGATGGGACATATGATGTGGGGATGGCCTGCGCCGGCACGACTGGCGGATAATCCGCTGGCAATGGGGTTGTTGCAGTTGCTCCTGACGATCGCCGTGATGATCATTAATCAGAAATTTTTTGTCAGTGGGTTTCAAAGCCTGTATCACCGGGCACCAAATATGGATACACTGGTTGCGTTGGGATCCGGGGCGGCATTTTCTTACAGCACATATGCTCTTTTCGTCATGACAGAGGCGCAGCTGCGAGGAGACTCACAGGCTGTTATGCATTGCATGCATGAATTTTACTTTGAATCAGCAGCTATGATATTGACATTGATCACCGTGGGAAAGATGTTGGAGGCGCACTCGAAGGGAAAGACGACAGATGCGCTGAAGAGCCTGATGAGGCTTGCGCCGCAGACAGCTGTTGTGATCCGCAATGGAGCAGAGGTGACGGTGGATATCACACAGGTACGGATGGGAGAGCATTTCGTCGTCCGTCCCGGTGAGAGTATTCCGGTGGACGGT